>JBKJWL010000189.1:0-4284 GCA_046716885.1 Thermoanaerobaculia bacterium
ACCTTCGCCGCGATCTGCGCGACGCGCGTCGCGCTCTTCAGCGACTGGTCGAAAGGCCCGGTCTTGAAGACGGTGAATCCCTTGTTCCGCAGCCTCGCCCGCCAGCGGCGGACCGGCATCGAGTCGCTGTCGCCGAGGCGTAGCGCCCGCTTCTCGAGCTGCTCGACCAGCTTGCGCTCCCAATCCTCCATGTTGACCTCCCCCGTGCTCCTAGTCTTGGCCTACGTCTACGAGCTCAAGTGACATCACGGGCCCGTTTCATCTCCCCGATCCGAGCACCCATCCGGCCGCTGTCGAGGCCTGGGCCTCCAGCTAGGGCGGACAACCTGCGTGGCGATCGGCGTCGAGTACCCACCCTTCCCTGCTCTACGACGCTCGCCGGCCACAGGCGACGAGAGCTTCGAGCATCCTGCAACCACGGACGGAAGTCAAGGATCTCACTGTCGTCCGGTCGGCGACCGTCGTGAACTCAGTTCGTCGCCGCTACCCGGTCCTCGCCGGTGGCCCAACGCGACGCTCAGGCTGATTGGAGGGCGCGAAGGTCAGGCGAACTCCGAGCAGGACGCGCGCGTCTTGCCCCGCGCTGACCCGCGTCAGGTGAAGGCTCGGGCCGCAGGAGCACGGCCTCATCCACGAATACCACCGAGCCGCAGCACGAATCGCATCGGGATTTTGGGAAAGACCCCCTTCAGCCTTGACGAGGGCGCCCGGCAGTGTGAAGATCGCCGCAAGCAACGAAAGCGAGTTCCGTGCACGCCCTCGGGCGTAACGATCGTTGCTGCGGCCGCCGGACGGCTCCTCGAGCAGGACAAGCGTACGCCCGCGCTCTCGATCTGGCGGATTCGTCATCACGCTCTAGAAGGAGGCGGTAAATGGCCACCGTCAAGCAGCGCACGTGGGTCGAGCGCTTCGTGCAGCGGGAGCACGAGGCGTTTCGACGGATCGGACCGATCCGCGGCGAGATCGTCGGCGAGTACACCCACATCAACCAGGACACGCTGGGCCGCGAGTACAAGCTCGGCCAGGCCTACGAGGTCGTTCGCAACCTCGAGTTCCGTTCCGACCGCAAGGTCGAGCTCCAGACCTTCAAGGACTACGTCGATATCTTCGGCGGCGCCCTCAAGCTCGCGCTCGATGCCGAGGAGCAGCCGCGGCCGGCATTCGCCGACGGCGAGAAGTACCTGGAGGCGAAGAGCAAGCTGCATTACGGCTTGGGTGAGCTGCTCGTGCTAGTCACCAACACTGCCTACCCGTCGGTCTCCGGGAGCATCGACCAGTACGTCATCGACGTCGCCCACGACGGCTACTGGGCGTCGGTCTACGTCGTCAACGGCGGCACCCCGAAGCAGGTCCGGGCGTTCATCAAGCAGAAGAAGCCGGTCGGCGTGCTGATGGTCGGCGCGATCGCGGCGCCGTGGTACGAGCACGACGGCGACCAGTTCCCGTGCGACCTCTACTACCAGGACACCAACGGGAGCTGGAGCGACGCGGACGCGGACGGGTTGTTCGACGCCCACAACGGCAACCTCGACCCGGAGATCTGGATCGGCCGGATCTTCACGCCGACCGCGAACGGGAACGACACGACGTTGATCAACGACTACTTCGCGCGAAACCACAAGTTCCGGCTCGGTCAGCTCGGGCACGCCCGATCGGCGCTCGCGTACGTCGACGACGACTGGACGGGCTTCGACGACTGCGCCTTCGACCTGCTCTTCCCGGCGTCGGCAATCACGAAGTACACGAACCCCGTCACCACCGATGCCGACCTCTACAAGTCGGAGGTCAACTCACTGCGCTCGTGGGTGCAGCTGTGCGCGCACTCGTGGGTGCACGGCCATGCGCTCCACGTCGGTTCGGGCAACGAATACGTCGAAGTGCCGTACTTCCGCGACACGAACCCGCCGAACGCCCACTTCTACAACCTCTTCTGCTGTGGGCCCGGGAAGTACACGGAGAGCGAGTACCTCGCCGGCTGGTACATCTTCGACAAGAGCGGAGGCGGAACGAACCCCGGCCTTGTCGCGGTCGCGAGCGCGAAGTCGGGGTCGATGCTGTTCTTCGAGGACTTCTACGGCCCGCTGGGCTCCGGCAAGGTCGCGGGCGACGCGTACGTCTCGTGGTGGAAGGCGCGCGGCCCCGACCACGAGGACTGGGAGCGCTACTGGTTCTACGGTCTCACGCTGCTCGGGGATCCAACGCTCAGCTGGTGGAAGGGGGCGGTACCACAGCCGGAGCAGCCGCAGGCCGAGGACGTCTTCGACCATTGGCCGCGGAAGCTTCAGCTCCGTTGGGATCCGATCAACATCGACGGCGTCAAGTACACGGTCGAGGTGGACGCTCACGGGGCCGTCAACGCCGGCAAGTGGGCCGCGGAGACAGGCCAGACGTTCCTCATGTTCCACAACATCACTGGGACAACCCTCGACCACACCTTCGTCGGGGCGCAGCGCGGACGTTGGCGCGTGCGCGGCAAGGTAGGCGGCCAGAACTGCTCATGGTCGCCGTGGTCGTACTTCGGGTTCACGATCTGAGCACGCTCGCTGTGCGGGGCCGGTGCTTTCTCGCCGGCCCCGGTCGGGCTCTTCCGCGGCGACCTCGCCTCCCTGCGCGAACTATCCGCCCAGGCTTGGCCCGTGCCTGCAGGCTTGCCGGATCGTGACGCGTCGCGCGCCGTCCCGTAACCACGATGAGCGAAGTCTCATCCCGCTGGGGCTGCTCATTCGTATGACGCGCAGACAGCCTGGGCTGAACACGCCCTGAACCCGCCGATGCGTCCTTCATGGCTGGTGGGCTACTTGTCGAGGCCCTCATAGAGACACCGGTTTTCAGGGATAGCCTCGATGGAACGCCGACGCGCGGACTCGAACCGCGGACCCCTTCATTCGCGGTGAAGTGCACTCGGCGCCTGGAGAGGCAACACGATTTCGCGTTATGCAGGGATTTTCTCGAAGGAAGAGCCGACGCGCGGACTCGAACCGCGGACCCCTTCATTACGAGTGACGGAAGAGGAGGGCAGCCAGTCCCCGCCAGTCCCTCCAGGCCGCACGAACAAGCCAGAGGTGCGGACTGCGAAGGACAGCGAGGAGCCCGCGGGTGCATAGCGGTGTTCGGCTCGTGTTCGGACGGTTCGTAGCTCTCCCGATCGCGGTCGCGGTCGTCTTCACCCTCTCGTCGACGCCGCCGGTCTCATCGATCCAGTCGAACCGTACCGTTAGGGCATGAACCTCGCTACGAAAGAGAGGAGCCGAATCCGCGCGATCGCCGCTTGAGCGGCGAACCAGGCTCGGCGAGGTACTCGCCTCCTCTGCCGCCCACAGCTGACCTTTCGTTCGGGTCGGCAGCACGCTGCCGTGTAGCGCGCGCCTCCAGGGTCGCCTCCGACCATGAGTGACTCAGCCGGACAGCATGCCGCTGACCAGCGCGCGCCAGGTAATCGGGCCGACGATGCCGTCGGACGCGGTCCCCACGGCGGTCTGGAAACCGCGCACAAAGGCATCGGTGCGGGCGCCGAAGATGCCGTCGATCTGAACTGGAGGTGCCTCACCGTCCGACTGGTCGTGGAACTTGATGACCTCCTGCACGCCGCGCACCGCGTCTCCGGTGCTGGCCTTCTTTGACCTGGACTACGAGCTTTGGCCAGGTATTCGGGCCGACGATGCCGTCGGCGGCGAGGCCCCGGCTCTGCTGGAACGCTTTGACTGCTGACTCGGTGTTGGGGCCGAAGATCCCGTCCACCGCAACGGGGTGGTTGCGCGCTCGCAGGAGCTGTTGCAGCGAGCGCACGGGGAAGACTTTTTCGCCGCGGCGGACCAGCGGCCAGGGTGCAATCGGATCGGAAGGCATGCGGATCCTCTCTCTCAGGCTTGGGCTCTTTTCTGCGTCGACCCTCCAGCAGAATGCTTTCACCCTAGGTCTGCGGGAGGCAACGCCGGATCATGGATGCGTCGATTATCCGGGTATCGGCGTGTGGGTGCCGAGAGAGCGCGCACAGACTTTCGGCACCAAGGGTCTGGACCGGATCGTCTGCGCCGGAGGGCTGCCGCACGGCCTTGCCGCGGGTGGCCGAGCTGGCTCCCCGGATAGCAGGCTCGGACAGCTTGCGGCTCGCGCCTAGACTTGGTGGTTAACAAGCACGAGCTCGAGGTGTCCGCGCGAGGCGTTTCCGCGAATGTCTGCTGCTTCCACGTCGAGCCGGTAAGAGCCGTCGCGGTGCCGGCGCGTGTCCCAGCCGCGGGCGAGCCAGAAGCGATAGCGACCGCGCGCGTTGGGATGGTTCTGGCG
>JBKJWL010000190.1:0-3595 GCA_046716885.1 Thermoanaerobaculia bacterium
AACCCACCACCCTGGTTATGCCCCCCTCGCACTTGGCGGGGGCGCCCGGGGGGGGGCCCCACCGCGAGTGGGCCAGCAGCGCCAGGTTCTTCTCCGCCACCGACTTCTCGATGAAGTCGATGCTCCGGAGCAGCTCTTCGTGCTCGACGATGAGGGCGCGGTCGATCGGCTCGCCCGGGAACATCTCCTGATAGGTCTCCTGGATCTCGCGCACGGTCCGGGTCCCGTCGAAGAGCTGGACCAGGCCCCATTGGGCATCGTCGAAGTTGTAGTAGGCGGTCGCCACCGGATCCTTGACCACCCACTTCACCTCGCCCATCTGGACGAGGCGGCGGATGACGAGGTCCTTGCGGAGGGCGGGTCGGTCGCCGGCCTGGCCGTGGCGGGCGGCCAGCGCCGCGGCGCCCTCCTCGAGCCGCGCGGCCGCGATGAGCTTGCCCGGGCGCGCGACGCTGCTCACGGCAGCAGGGGCCAGATCTTGTTCCAGAGGTAGCGCGCGGGCCGGCGAAACAGCGCCGTGACGACCCGGCGCGTGCCGAGCGACACTTTGCCGGTGCCGAGCATGCCGGTCTTCAAGCGACCGTCCGGGTTGGCGATCGCGACCTCGGCGATCAGGAAGCGCTCTTCGCCCTCCTGCCGAAGACGCGCCGCGACGCGGTCGACGGAGCCGCGGAAGAGCCGGCCGGGATAGGGATTGAACTTGAGCGCAGTCCTCTGACCCGCCTTGACCAGGGCGGCGTCGGACTCGGGAACCGCGACTTCCGCGGTCACGCTCTGCTCGTCGGCCACGACGCAGAGCTCCGCGCCCCGGGGCAGGAACTGCCCGACGCGTTCCTCGATGCGAGGCGTCAGGATCACGCCGGAGGCCGGAGACGTCAGGCGGGTCCGCGCGAGACGGTCATTCGCGAGGGCGATCTGCGCCACGGCCTCCCGCTGCCGCGACTCCCCGTCGGAGACCGCGGAGGCGTCGGCGTTCTGGCGCGCGCGGGCGACGTCGCTCTCGGCGATGGTCAGCGCGGAGCGGGCCTGGGCCAGGGCAGCTTCGAAGGGCTC
Organism: Thermoanaerobaculia bacterium; assembly: GCA_046716885.1. GTDB lineage: Bacteria > Acidobacteriota > Thermoanaerobaculia > UBA5066 > Gp7-AA6 > DAHUXD01. The sequence continues at coordinate 1,054 of JBKJWL010000190.1, forward strand.
GGACTTGAGCGTGGCGATCACGTCACCGGCCTTCACGCGGTCGCCCTCGCGGCGGTGCACGGCGGCGACGACCCCGTCCACCAGCGACGTCACGGCCGCGCGGCGGCCCGGGAGCACGCGCGCGGGCCCCGCGACTCGCAGCGGCCACGGCACGACGAAGAGCACGACCGCGGCGATCAGCGCCCCGATCGCCCACGCGCGTTTCCGGCGCGTCGGGATGTGTGCGAGCTTCCGGCGTTTGTCCAGAAGCGGCTTCAGGAATCCGGCCAGCGGAACCTGCCGATAGAGCTGTGCGTTGCGGACCGCCACGGTGGCCTGGTTGACCAGGATCGAAAGCAGGTCCCGCGTGCCCTCGTCGAAGGCGAGCGCCTCCTTGCTTTCGAAACCGAGGACGCCGAGCTTCCCCTCCTCGTCTTTCAGGAGCACGGCGAAGAAGGAGCGCAGGCCCGTTTCCTGGAACAGCGCGCGAAACTTCTCCTCGGTCTCGGGCCGGTCGGCGCTGATCTCGCCGTCGGGGGTCTGCGTGACGGCGGTGTCCGTCCCCGACAGGAACACCCACTGCAGGAGCTCCTCCATCCGGCGGACCTCCGGGTTTTTCCTGTCCACTTCCGCCGACCCCGAAACGGCCCCGAGCCGCAGCTTTCCTTTCTCCTGGATCGCGATGGCGCACCGGTCGTAGGTGATCAGCGCGGAGGTCGCGTTGACGATCGTCTGCATGACTTTGTCGAGGTCGAGAGTCGCCGTGATCTCGCGGCTGACGGCGAGCAGCGCGTCGAGCTCCTCGACCTTCTTCTCGGCCTCGTGCTGGCGGGCGTTGCGCAGCGCGCGCACGGCCTGACGCGACAGGTCCTGGAGCAATTCCTCGTCCTCGGCCGTAAATTCGGGGTGCCGGCCGCGTTTGTTGGTCAGCACCAGCGCGCCGATGACGGCCTCCTCCTCGATGAGCGGGACCGCTAACACGGACCGGATCTGGTATCCGGGGCTCTCGGAGGCGACGGGATCCCCCTCCGGGATCCGGTTGCGGCGGACGGGCGTCTGGTCCGCGACGATGTCGCCCACGATCGAGCCGCCGACGGCCTCCGGCATCCCCTCGACGTCGTAGTTCTCGTTGGCCGCCGTGGCGCCGAGGGTGACCTCGCCTTCGTGGGGGTCCAGCATCCAGAGCGACGCGACCTCGGCCGTCACGAAGTCGGAGGCCTTGCGGACGATCAGCTCGGAGAGCTCGTCCGTGTCGATCGTCGAGCCGAAGGCCTTGGACAGATCGTAGAGGTTGGTCAGCCGCTCGATCGCATGGAGCATCCCGACGGTCTTGCGCTCGGAGCGCAGCGCGCGCCCGAGTGCCGGCGCAGCCTGCTCGAGGAATCGCTCGGTTCGCCCCAGCGCCTCGTCGGCGTTGGGTAAACGGGTGAAGAACAGCGCCAGCAGTCCGACCACGAGACCCTCGGCCTCGAGCGGGATCGCCAGGCAGGCCCGAAGCGTCGACGGCACGCCGCGCACGAAAGGATCGTCGGAGGTCAGCTCCTCGCCGGTAAGGACGATCGCCCGGCGGTCGCGGACGAGGTCATGGATGAAGCCGGTCTCGCGGGACGCCGAGCGGCGCTGGAGACCCTCGACGCCGTCCCCGGAAGCGCCGATGCACATGAAAATGGGATGCACCGTGTCCGGCGCCCACAGGAGCGCGGCGTCGGCTCCCGCCATCGGTACGCTCCAGCGGGCGGCCCAGCCCGAGGTTTGGGCCAGGTTCTCGCAGAGCGCGAGCTCGGCGAGAGCCGACAGCTCCGCGTCGTGGTCCTCCTGCTCCCCGGATTCGAGGGCCTCGTCCTCAGGTTCTTCGGGTTCGTCCGCCATGGTCTCCTTCGGCGTGCGGTTTCGACCAATGTGGACCTAGAAACTGGAGACAGCCGCCTCCATGTCGTCGTGGATTTCGAACACCGAGTCGAGCTTCGTCATCTGCAGGAGCTTGCGGACCTGAGGGCCGGCGTGGAGGAGCTTGGCGTGCCCGCCCTCCTTCTGCGACAGGGTCAGAGCGCGGACGAGGGCCCCGAGCCCCGAGCTGTCGAGAAACCCGACCGCCGAGAGATCCACCAGAAGGTTGATGCGGCCCTCCTCCAGCAGGCGCGTGACCGTTTTCTTGAAGGCCGTTTCCGCTTCGCCGATGACGAGATCCCCGGTGACCGTGATGATCGTCACGCCGCCGTCGTCGCGTGTTTCGAGGTTCATAGAGTGGGCGGATTATGTCAAAAACGCCCGGCGGCGGAAGCCCCGGGGGCCGGACGGCGGGGGAGACCCGGCGCGAAACCGGATCGGGGCTACCGGCATCCCGGCCGGGGGAGGAGATTTGTGAGCGGTTTTGGAGGCCCGGCGCCCGCGGCGGGCGGTCCGAGAAGGCATAGGATTCGCCCATGAATCCTCTCGACCGGCGCTCCCTCTTGACCCTCGGCGCGGCGTCGCTCCTGCAGGCGCGGTTCGCGCGCGCGGTCCCGGAAACCCCGAAAGCCTCCGTGCCGAAGGAGATCAAGACCGCCGGGATCCGCCTCATCCC
>JBKJWL010000191.1:0-7185 GCA_046716885.1 Thermoanaerobaculia bacterium
CGCGCAAGATGACCGCGCGGCTCCAGGCCGCGACCTCTTCGAAGCAGCCGATCCTCCTGCGTACGAGCTCCGGCTCCGGCCACGGTATCGGCAGCTCGCTCGACGAGCGCGCCGGAAAGGCCGCGGACGTGTACGCGTTCCTGTTCGACCGGCTCGGCATGACCTATCGGCCATTCAGCGCGAATCCGTAGAGCCCTTCCCCGCGGGCTACTGGGTTGGCTGAGGGAGAACCCGGAGCGTCCCGTCCGGGTTCAGGGGCCCGGGACCGCAGATGTACGCCTCGCCGACCCTCCCGCGCACGAGCACGGTATCCGCGCTGGCGTAGACCGCTTCCTCGCGGAAGTAGTCATAGAGGCCCGCCTGGGTCTGCGGGCCCTTGAAGTTGAAATCGGCGTTGATCGACGTGACGAACTTGCAGGTTCCGACGACGGACTCGGGATCCTCGGTCAACCTGACTCTGTACTTCCCGGTCGACCTGGCCTGCTCGCGCCCCTTCTGCGCCTCGGTAACCTGCGCGCAGCCGGCCGCGAGGCCCGCCGCCAGAAGCAGCGCGAGAAGGGCGGTCACCGGTTTCCTCTGCATGCGGCCAGTATCCCACGGAGGCGGCACCGAGGTCCCTCACGAACGAACTGGCGGCCCCAACGGGAATCGAACCCGTGCCGCGGCCTTGAAAGAGCCGTGTCCTAACCTCTAGACGATGGGGCCGTCGAGGTCGCAAAATAACACGAGGGAGCGGGCAGGCGTCGGCTACCGCGGCAGCGGCGTGAGCCCCATGCGGCGACGGGCGTCGGACGACGTGTGGCGACGCGGCGCTGCCACCCGAAACGACTTGACGAGAAAGATCTGGGCGGCCAGGCGCCACTTCGCTTCGTCCGCCTCGAGGCACTCGTAGCGGAGGACGCGGCCGCCGATCTCGAAATCCGCGGGAGCCGGCGTCTCCTCGGCGGAGAGGGCTCGAAAGCGGGCGATCTCCTCCGGAGTGAACTCCCGCTCGAAGATCAACGCGCAGGAAAGACGGTCGCCAGCGATCTGCGAGACTCGCTCGCGCACGACTTCGGGAGGGTGCGGACCATCCATGGCGGCTGAACCTCACATCACCACGCGGCATACGCGGTGGCGAAAAGTCCCGCCCCGAAAAAACGATATCACCGTCCGGCCTTCCATTGACTTGCCGGGACGCCTAAAAAGATAATCCGGCCCGCCCCCTCGAGGGGGTCACACCTTGCCCAGCACGATCAAGACCATTCTTGTCGGCAAGGCCCGGGACCCCCTGGACCCCCGGGTCTTCCACAGCGTCACCCTGGCGGCCTTCCTGGCCTGGGTGGGACTCGGGGCCGACGGGCTGTCCTCCTCCGCGTACGGGCCGGAGGAGGCCTTCAAGGCGCTGGGAGAGCACGCCTACCTGGCGGTCTGGCTCGCTCTGCTGACCGCCGTTACCGTCTGCATCATTTCCCTCGCTTACAGCAAGGTGATCGAGCTCTTCCCGGCCGGTGGCGGCGGGTACCTCGTCGCGACCAAGCTCCTCGGCCCCCGCCTCGGCCTGGTGTCCGGCTGCGCGCTGGTCGTCGACTACGTGCTGACCATCGCGATCTCCGTCGCTTCCGGCTGCGACCAGATCTTCAGCCTTCTTCCTCCTTCGATGCAGCCGTGGAAGTTCCGCGCGGAAGTCGTGATGATGTTCGTGCTGATCGTCCTGAATCTCCGGGGCGTCAAGGAGAGCATCCAGGTCCTCGTGCCGATCTTTCTCCTCTTCGTCGGCACGCACGCCCTGCTGATCCTCTCGACCATCTTCGGCCACCTCGTCCAGCTGCCCGTGATTTTCTCGGAGGCCTCGCACGAAGCCAGCGCCACGGCGTCGCAGCTGGGGTGGTTCGGCCTGCTGATGATCATCATGCGCGCCTACTCGCTGGGCGGCGGCACCTACACCGGCATCGAGGCCGTGTCCAACAGCGTCCAGGTGCTGAGGGAGCCCCGCGTCGCCAACGCGAAGAAGACGATGCTCTACATGGCGCTGTCCCTGGCTTTCACCGCGGGCGGCATCATCCTCGGCTACCTCCTCGTGGGGGCCCGGCCGCACCCAGCGCGCACGATGAACGCGGTGTTCGCCCAGATGGCCTTCGGCGATTGGACGCTCGCGGGCCTCCGCATCGGCCCCGTCCTCGTCGCGGTCACGCTGGTCTCCGCCGGCGCGCTGCTCTTCGTGGCCGCGCAGACCGGGTTTCTGGCGGGGCCGCGGGTCCTCGCCAACATGGCCGTCGACTCGTGGGTGCCCCGCCGCTTCGCCCAGCTCTCGGATCGGCTGGTCGCGAACAACGGCATCTGGCTCATGGGGCTGGCCGCCCTCGCAACCGTCTTCTACACCCGCGGATCCGTCTCGCGGCTCGTTGTCATGTACTCGATCAACGTCTTCCTGACGTTCACCCTGACGCTGTCCGGCATGGTCCGGCACTGGATCCGGCACCGGGGCACTCCGGCGTGGAAAGCCAATCTCGCCCTCCACATGACCGGCCTGACGATGTGCCTCGTGATCCTGCTCATCACGGTTTACGAGAAGTTCGATGAGGGCGGCTGGCTGACGGTCCTGGTGACATCTTCGTTCGTGACGGCCGCGTTCGTGACCCGCCGCCACTACGCCCGCGTTCGCGACGCCATGCGCCGCATCGACGACACCCTGCTCCAGGTCCCGGTGCGCAAGCACGCGCCGGTCGAGGAAAGCGTGTCGCCCGACGAGCCTCTCGCGGTCGTGCTGGTCAACGGCTTCACGGGAATGGGAGTCCACACGTCCCTCTCGATCCAGAACCTGTTCCCGCGCCAGTTCAAGAACTACCTCTTCGTGTCGGTGGGCGTCATCGACTCCGAGAACTTCAAGGGCATCGCCGAGGTCGAGGCGCTGAAGCGGAAGACCGAGGAGGACCTGAAGAAGTACGTGGACTTCGCTCGAAGGCTCGGTTTCCGCGCGGAGTACCGCTACGACATCGACAACGAAGCGGTCGAGGCGGTCGTGAAGCTCTGCGAGCAGATCCAGAAGGGCCACCCGCGATCCATCTTCTTCCTCGGACAGCTCGTCTTCGAGAACGACAAGTTCTATTACCGCTTCCTGCACAACGAGACGGCCTTCGCCATCCAGCGTCGGCTGCAGTTTGCCGGCCTGCAGGCGATCGTCCTGCCCATCCGAGTTCTGGACGCGAAGAAGAAGGACCCGCCCGCGCGGCCCCGCCAGCCTATTCCGGCCGGAGCGCCCGCGTCATGAGACGGTCCACCGCTTCACGCGGCGGCACGTCCTCGTAGAGCACCTGAACGACGGCGTCGGCGATCGGGGCTTCGACACCCGCCTCCCCCGACATCCGCGGAACCGCAAGAGAGGTCCGCGCCCCCTCCGCGACTTCCGGCATCTCCACGAGCACCTCCGCCAGCCGGCGGCCGCGGCCGATCTGCTCGCCGACGAAACGGTTCCGCGACTGCTGGCCCGTGCAGGTGAGCATCAGATCGCCTACGCCCGCGAGCCCGTGCACGGTGCGGTCCTGGCCTCCGCGGGCCCGGACGATGCGGCCGATCTCGGCCAGGCCCCGGGTCACGAGGGCGGCCAGCGTGTTGGGCCCAAAGCCGAGTCCCGAGACGATGCCCGCGGCGATCGCGACGACGTTCTTGAGAGCGCCCGCCAGCTCCACGCCGACGAGGTCGTCCGAGCGGTACAGCCGGAAGACCGGGCTCGACAGCGCCGACTGGAGATCGTGCGCGAAAGTCGCGTCCCGGGAAGCCACGACTGCGGCCGTGGGATCTCCCCGGGCCACGCCCTCGGCGAAGGTCGGTCCCGAGAGCGCCGCGATTGCGGCGGCCGGATAGGTCTCGGCCAGGATTTCCGTCATGCGTTTCAGGGTCTCGGGCTCGATCCCCTTGCACGTGGACACGAGCCGCATTCCGGCTCCGCTCGATCGGGGCGACAACTCCAGCAGCGGCCGCAACGAGGCGCATGGCACCGCGACGAGCGTCGTTTCGGCGAAGGTGAAGGCCTCCGCGAGGTCCGCCGAGCCCCGCACCGAGGGGGGGATCGCGTAGTCCTTCAGCCGGCGCGGATGACGGCCGTCGGCTTCGATCCTCGCGGCCACCTCGGGGTCCCGGCTCCAGAGCAGCACGTCGTGACCCGAGCGGGCGAGCTCGATCGCGAGCGCCGTCCCCCACGAACCGGAACCGAGAATCGCGACCCTCACTTGCTCCCCAGCTTTCGCTCCTTGCCCTGCGCCAGCCGCCGAAAATTGTCGCGGTGTTTCAGAACGATGAGCGCCGCCGTTGCGGCCGCCGCCACGACGGTCGGCCGAGGCGCATGGAAAAGGACGCCGGCCACGGGCGGCAGCAGGACCATCGCCACGACCGAGCCGAGCGAGACGTAGCGCGTCGCCGCGACGACGGCGACGAAGATCCCGATGCAGACGAGCGTCGGGAGCGGCGCGAGCGCCAGGAAGGCGCCGACGGCGGTGGCCACGCCCTTTCCGCCGTGGAAGCCGTAGAAGATCGGGAAGACGTGGCCGAGGATTGCCGCAAAGGCGGCCGCCGCCGCGTACCGCGGATTCGCGGTCACCTGCCGCACGAGAAACACGGCCAGGGCGCCCTTGCCGATGTCGAGCGCCGCGACGGCAAGGGCAAGCTTCCTGCCGTGGGCGCGCAGCACGTTGGTGGCGCCCGCGTTTCCGGAGCCCTCGGCCCGGATGTCCTTGCCCGTTGAAAGGCGAACCAGGAGCACGGCGAAGGAGAGAGAGCCGAGAAGATAGGCCACGCCGACGAGGGCGGCCGCCACGGGGTTCACGCGGTCACCTCTTCGCCTCGCGTCGGAAGCCGCCATTCCCGGAACTGCGTGTGCACGGCGCCGGTGGGTTCGAGCTCGCTGCGATACAGAACGCACGACTCGACCCGCCAGGCCGGAAACCGCCACGCCCGGGTTTCGCGGAGGAACGCCTCGACGGCCGACTCTGGCCAGGGCTGGCGCAGGCGCGCCAGAGTCACGTGCGGGCGGAACACGCGCAGCTCGGGGGCGACGCCGATCCGTCTGCCGGTCTCAAGGGCCAAGCGCGCGAGCGCCTCGAGCTCCGGCGACGGGGCGAATCCCACGCCGAGCACTCGGGGCCGGCCCCGCGGCGGCAGCAGGAGCGGGCCGGCCCCGGCAAGCCGCCCCTGGCAGCTCCGTCCGATTTTCTCCTGGAGGCTCTCCGCAAAATCGCCGGCCGCACTCTCGGTGATCTCCCCCAGGAACGCGAGCGTGAGATGCCAGGCTTCTGGCCGCGTCCAGGACGCTCCAGGAAGTCCGGGCCGCATCCCCGCGGCGAGATCGCGCGCGCTCGCCACCCACGCGGGATCCGGAGGCACGGCGAGAAACACCCTCATGCGGCCTCGCCGGCGCCCGTCAGGTAACGACGGAGGAGCTCGAGGGCCTGCTGGGCGGCCGCCCGCCGAACGACGGCGCGATCGCCGACGAAGAGTCTCTTCTTGTTGACGCCGCCGCCCTGCCGTTCGACGAGGGCGAAGAAGACCGTTCCGACCGGCTTCTCCGGCGTCCCACCGTCCGGGCCCGCGATCCCCGTGACGGCGACGGCGAGGTCGGCGTCGAAACGGGCCCGTGCTCCGCTCGCCATCTCCGCGGCCGCCGCGGCGGAAACGGCGCCATGGGCACGAAGCGTTTCGGGGGCGACTCCGAGCAGCTCCTCCTTGGCGGCGTTTGCGTAGGGGACCACGGCTCCGAGGAAATAGCTGCTGGCGCCCGGCGCGTCGGTCAGCATCGCCGCGACGAGCCCGCCCGTGCAGGACTCGGCGAGCGCGAGCGACCGGCCGGATTCCCGGAGGAGCCGGCCGACGACGGCAGGAAGGTCCTCGGCATCCCCGCCGTAGATCCGGTCTCCCAGAATCGCCCGGAAATCGGCTTCCATCTCGGCCAGGCGCGCGTCGGCTTCGGCCGGAAGGCCGCGGCCCGACAGATGGAGCTGGACCTCGCCCGGAGCGGCGAGGATCGTGACGGGATCGTCCTTCCACTTCGCGTAGACCGGGGCCACGAGCTGCTCGACCGCCGACTCGCCCATCCCCGCGATCCGGAGGACACGGCGCCGGCCGACCACCCCGCCGGCGCGCTCGCGCAGCACCGGGAGCACACGGTTCTCCATGATCTCCTTCATCTCCGACGGGACCCCCGGAAGGATCACGATCTCGTTGTGGGCGCGGGAGGCCCAGAACCCCGGCGCCGTGCCGCGCGGATTGGCCAGCATCCGGGCGCCCACGATGAAGTCGGCCTGCTTCTCGTTGCACGCCGGCATCTCGAAGCCCCGCCGGACGAATCGCTCGCGCATCGTCGCGAGAAACGCCTCGTCGCGCCGGAGCGGCGCCCCGATCCACTCGGCGACCGCGGCCACCGTCACGTCGTCGGCGGTCGGCCCGAGGCCTCCGGTGGTGAAGACGTAGCGCGCCGCGCGCGCCGCGTTGTCCAGCTCCTCGCGCAGCTGCGTCGGGTCGTCCCCGACGATCGACTTCCGGAGCACCGAGATCCCCAGTTCCTCCAGGCGCGCGGAAAGCCAGAGCGAGTTTGTGTCCTGCCGGAGGGGACCGAGCATCTCGCTCCCGATTGCGACGATCGAGGCCGTCGCGCGGGCGGGTGCGGGCGGGCTCATGAGGTGCGCGGCGCCGGCTGCTCGGCTTCTTCCGAAAGCCGTGCCCACTCTTCGACGAGCGTGTCCAGCTCTTCTTTCCGGGCGGACTTACGGAGGGAGAGCTCGTGGGCCGCGACGGGCCCCAGGGTCAGGGCCTCCTCCCAGAGCCGCGTTTCGATCGACTCGATCTCGGTCTCGAGCGAGGCGATCTTCTCTTCCAGGGCCCTGATGCGTCTCCGGCGCCGGACCGATTCCTTGTCCTCGGCAGAGCCCTCGCGGCGAACGGGACGGGGCGCCGGCTTCGAGGCCTCCGCCTTCGCGGGAGCTTCGTGCGCGGCTGGCGGCGCGGCGCGGTCCGCAGGCTCGGCTCTCTTGCGCCGTTCCGACCGCGCCGGCGCGGTCTCCGTGTAGTCGCCGGGCAGGAGCATCGGCCGCCCGTCGCGCAGGTCGAGCACCCGCGTGGCAATCCGGTCGATGAACGCCCGATCGTGCGAGACGAAGACGATCGAGCCCGGAAAATCGTCGAGCGACTCTTCCAGGGCTTCGCGCGAGTCGAGAT
>JBKJWL010000192.1:0-4644 GCA_046716885.1 Thermoanaerobaculia bacterium
CGATCTGCGTTTTCGCGGACGCGGCGATCGCGCCGCCGCTCTCCTCAGTCTCGAAGTTTCGCGACGAGTACGTCTACCACGTCGAGCACAAACGCTGCATGGTGGGCCGGAAGGCGGCACTGGTGACTTCTTGAGCGGCCGCTCGACGCGGCCGGACGGGAGCGGGGCACGGTGGCGTCAGCGACGTCTCCCTGTGAACCCCTCCAAAGGCATCAGGCCATGAGCGCTAATTCGCCCCCGCTGCCGCAGAAGGACACCTTCACGGTTCTGTTCGACGGCAAGCCCGTCGAGGTGCCGAAAAACCTCAACCTGATCGAGGCCGCGAAGCTCGCCGGAATCGACATCCCGCACTTCTGCTATCACCCTCGCCTCTCGGTCGTCGGCCAATGCCGGATGTGCCTCGTCGAGATCGAGGGACTCCCCAAGATCCAGGCCGCCTGCACGACGCCCCTGAAGGACGGCCTGTCGGTCAAGACGACGACCGAGAAGGTCAAGAACTGCCGCGCCGCCAACATGGAATTCCTGCTCATCAACCACCCGCTCGACTGCCCCATCTGCGACCAGGCCGGCGAGTGCACGCTGCAGGACAACTCCTTCGGCTACGGCAACCAGCTCTCCAACTACGACGAGGAGAAGCGTCAGTACCCGACCTTCGAGCGGACCATGATCGGCCCGCACGTCATCGCCGACATGACGCGCTGCATCCAGTGCACGCGCTGCATCCGCTTCACTGAGGAGATCGCGGGCACATCCGAGCTCACGTTCCTCGACCGCGGCGGCCGCACCCTCGTCTGGACGCACGAGGGCCAGGCCCTGGCCAACGACTGGTCGGGGTGCGCGGCCGATGTCTGCCCCGTCGGAGCGCTGACGACGCGCGAGTTCCGGTTCCGCAGCCGTGTCTGGTACCTTGCCAAGACGAAGTCCGTCTGCCCCGGGTGCAACGTCGGCTGCAACGTCTCGATCGAGTCCAAGGACGACGTCGTCTACCGCTTCCTGCCGAGGTTGAACCCCCGGGTCAACGACTACTGGCTCTGCGACCACGGCCGCTTCCTCTCCGAAAGCCTGAACTCCCGCGACGTGCACAAGGCGACCGAGCGCCGCGCGGGAGACGTACGGGACCTCCCCGTGCCGTCCGCGATCGAGCGCGTCGCCCGGGAGATACGCCAGACGGTCGAGACGACCGGCCCCTCCGGCCTCTTCTTCCTTGGCTCGGCGCACCTCTCCAACGAGGAGAACTTCTTGCTTCGAAAGCTCGCGGATCACCTCGCGTGCGTCAACCGCGACGTCGTGGTCGACAAGTCGCGAACGCGGAAGATCAAGTCGCAGACCGAGTGGGTCGAAGGCGATGATGCCGCGGCCAACTTCCGGGGCGCGAAGGACATGGGACTGACGCCGGGCAAGGGGGGATACGGGCTCGACGCGGTGCTCTCGGGAAAAGCGTCGCCCGAGGTGATCGTCGTGGCCGACGCCGCCTTCGCGTCGATGGCCGACGACCCCGAGAAGGTGGCCGAGCTGCGCCGCGCGCGGTTCGTCGCCGTCGCCGCCTCGACGTCCAACGCCTTGACGCGCGCCGCTGACGTCGTCCTGCCCGCCGCTTCGCTCGCCCAGAAAGAGGGCACGTTCACGAACGTCCAGGGCCGCGTCCAGAAGTTCGAGCGCGCATACCTTGCGACGCCGCCCTCACGACCCCACGGGGAGCTGCTGCTGCTGCTGGCGGTTGCCCTGGGCTACGGCGACCGCAACTGGACGCCGGCCGACCTGCTCGGCAAGATCGCCCGGGAGATCGAGCCCTACCGAAACGTGAAGGACTCCGAGCTCGAGGGCGGACTGCTGCTGAAGAAGGGCGACTTTGCGTGGCCGGGCCCGCTGTGACCTTTCTCGACTGGACGATCGTGGTCCTGCGCGTGGCCCTGCCGGCGCTCATCCTGCCTGGCATCGTGATCCCGCTCGTCTGGTACGAGCGGCGGATGGCGGCCCTGATCCAGGATCGGCCCGGTCCCAACCGCGTCGGGCCCTTCGGCTTGCTCCAGAGCCCCGCGGACATCCTGAAGCTCTTCACCAAGGAGGAGGTCGTTCCGTCGGCGGCCGACCGGCTGCTCTTCTACCTGGCCCCGGCTCTCGCGGTTTTCACGGCGCTCGCCACCTTCGCCGTCATCCCCTTCGGCAGCACGCTCCGGATCGACGGGCGCGAGATCCCGCTCGTCGGGGCGGACCTCTCGATCGGCGTCCTTTACGTCTTCGCCCTCACGTCGCTCTCGGTCTATGCCATCGTGCTCGCCGGCTGGTCCTCGAACAACAAGTTCTCGCTCATGGGCGCAATCCGCTCCAGCGCCCAGATCATCTCCTACGAGCTCGCCATGACGACGGCCGCCGCGGGCGTCATCCTGGCGGCGGGGTCCTTCCGCTTCTCCGACATCCTCGCGATGCAGCACGAGACGTGGCTCGGTTTCATCCCGCGCTGGAACGTGCTCCTCCAGCCCCTCGGTTTTCTGATCTTTTTCATCGCCACGTTCGCCGAGACCAACCGCCTCCCCTTCGACCTCCCCGAGGCCGAGGCCGAGCTCGTGGCGGGTTACCACACGGAGTATTCCGCGATGCACTTCGGCTCGTTTTTCCTGGCCGAGTACATCAACGTCATCGTGGTCTGCGCCATGACGACGACGCTCTATTTCGGGGGCTGGACCCTGCCCGGATTCCATCCGCAGGGGATCTTCGGAGCGCTCCTCTCGGTCGCCGTCTTCGCGGTGAAGACCGGCTTCTTCGTGTCCGTCTTCATCTGGGTGCGCTGGACGCTGCCGCGCTTCCGCTACGACCAGCTCATGAACCTCGGTTGGAAGGCCCTGCTCCCGCTCGCCCTCGTGAACCTCTTCTGGGCGGCGGCCCTGGAGATGGCGAGGAGTCGATAAGCATGGAACGGATCGTCTTCGACCTTGCGGCCGGCGTCGCGATCCTCTTCGTGGGGCTCATGGTCGTCACGAGGCACCCCGTGCACAGCGTCCTGGCCCTCGTGGTCGCATTCTTCGGCCTCGCGGGCTGCTACGTCCTGCTTCTTGCGCCCTTCATCGCGGCCATCCAGATCATCGTCTACGCGGGCGCGATCCTCGTCCTGTTCCTCTTCGTCCTGATGCTCCTGAACCTGGGCAACGTGGCGCGCGAGAGGGGCGGCCGGCCCATCCAGACGGCTCTCGCGAGTCTCGCCGTCGTGGTGTTCGCCGCTCTGCTCCTCGGCACGCTGCGCGGCAGCGGAGCGCGTATCCCCCCGCCTGTTTCGATCGAGCCGGCCTCCTTCGCCGACCCCGCCCCGCTGGCGAGGCTCCTCTTCGCTGACTACCTGCTCCACTTCGAGGCCGCGTCGGTCCTGCTGCTGGCGGCGCTCGTGGGCTCCTTCGTTCTCGCCCGCCGCGAGAGAGTCTCGTGATCGGCGCGATCCCGCTGTCCGACGTGCTCCTCGCCTCTGCGGCGCTCTTCGCGATCGGCATCGCCGGAGCCCTCCTCCGCCGTAACGCGATCCAGATCTTCCTGTCGATCGAGGTCATGATGAACGCGGCCAACCTGGCTCTCCTCGGGTACGGAGCCGCGCTCGGCTCCCGCGAGGGCCAGATCATCGTCTTCTTCGTCATCGCCATCGCGGCGGCCGAGGCCGCGGTGGGGCTGGCCATTTTTGTGGCCCTCTTCCGCCACACCGAGACGATCGACGTGAACAAGATCAACCTCCTGAAGTGGTGAGGCGGAGCGCCCGATGACGCCCCTCTGGCTGATTCCCGTGATCCCGCTGGCGGGATTCGTTTTGAACGCCTTGCTCGGGACACGGCTCGGCAAGTCCTTCGTCTCGATCGTCGGCGTGGGCGCCGCGGGCCTGACGACGTTCGCCGCGTTCGGCCGGATCCTGCCTTTCCTCCGGGGAGACCGCTCCACGGTCGTCGAGCCGGTCGCGAGCTGGATTGCCGCGGGGAGCTTCTCGGTGGACATCGCCTTTCGCCTCGACCCGCTGTCGGTGCTGATGCTGTCCTTCGTCACGTTCGTCGGCTTCCTCATCCACATCTACTCGATCGGCTACATGCGCCACGAGGCGACCGACGCCGGTTACGCGCGGTTCTTCGCCTACCTGAACCTCTTCCTCTTCGCGATGCTGACGCTCGTCCTCGCAGAGAGCTTCCTGCTGATGTTCGTCGGCTGGGAGGGCGTGGGGCTGTGCTCGTACCTCCTCGTCGGCTACTACTTCGACCGCGAGTACGCCGCGGCGGCCGGCCGCAAGGCGTTCATCGTCAACCGGATCGGCGACTACGGGTTTCTCCTTGGCATGTTCGGACTCTTCGCCGTGTTCGGCTCGCTCAATTATTCGGAGATCTTCCTGAAGGCCGCGGCCGAGCCCGCCCGCTTCTCGCCCGCCCTCTCCGCCATCTGTCTCTGCCTCTTCGTCGGAGCCATGGGCAAGAGCGCTCAGTTCCCGCTCTACGTCTGGCTGCCGGACGCGATGGCCGGCCCGACGCCCGTCTCGGCCCTCATCCACGCGGCGACGATGGTCACCGCGGGCGTCTACATGGTCGCCCGCTGCAACGTGCTCTTCCGGCTCGCGCCGGAGGTGATGCTGTTCGTCGCCGTGATCGGCTGTTTCACGGCCCTCTTCGCCGGCACGATCGCCAT
>JBKJWL010000193.1:0-8851 GCA_046716885.1 Thermoanaerobaculia bacterium
ACCGGCGCTCCCTCTTGACCCTCGGCGCGGCGTCGCTCCTGCAGGCGCGGTTCGCGCGCGCGGTCCCGGAAACCCCGAAAGCCTCCGTGCCGAAGGAGATCAAGACCGCCGGGATCCGCCTCATCCCGGTCGACGGAAAGTACAAGGTCTGGACCAAGAAGCTCGGCGCCGGAAAGATCAAGGTGCTGACCCTCCACGGCGGGCCCGGCATCACGCACGAGTACTTCGAGTGTTTCGAGGACTTCCTGCCGCAGGCGGGAATCGAGTTCTACTACTACGACCAGCTCGGCTCCTTCTATTCGGATCAGCCGGACGACAAGAGCCTCTGGACGATCGAGCGCTTTCGGGAAGAGGTCGAGCAGGTGCGGCGGGCCCTGGGGCTCGAGAACTTCTACCTTTACGGGCAGTCTTGGGGCAGCATGCTCGGGATCGAGTACGCGCTCAAATACCAGAAGCATCTGAAGGGGCTGGTCCTCTCGAGCATGACCGCGTCGATCCCGTCGTACATGGCGTATATCGCGAAGCTTCGCGCCGCGCTGCCGGCGGAGATCCAGGCGATCCTGGCGAAGTATGAGGCGACCGGGGAGTACGAGGCGCCCGAGTACCAGGAGGCGATGTTCCGCGGAGTCTACGGGCGCCACGTCTGTCGGATCGACCCGTGGCCCGACCCGGTCGCGCGGGCTTTCAAGCACCTGAACCCCCAGGTCTACGGAACGATGCAGGGCCCCAACGAGTTCGTCGTTACCGGCACCTTCAAGAACTGGGACCGCTGGGCGGACCTGCCGAAAATCGCGGTGCCCACGCTCGTCATCGGCGCGCGCCATGACGAGATGGACCCCGAAGACATCAAGAAGATGGGGCGCGCGCTCCCGCACTCCCGCGTCGCGATCTGCGAGAATGGCAGCCACCTCGCGATGTGGGACGACCAGGAGGCGTATTTCCGCCACCTCCTCCGGTTTCTGAAAGACGTCGACGCCGGCCGCGCGTAACGGGTTGCGAACCTGAGGGAGACTCCCGGCCGTGCTGTTGTCGTGGACGATGCCGGCGCGCTGGCGCGGGAAGCCGCGCGGGAGTTCGAGCGCAGGGCCAAAGAGGCGATCGCCGCGCGCGGCCGGTTCAGCGTCGCGCTGTCGGGGGGCTCGACGCCTCGGCGGCTCTACGCGCTGCTCGCGGACCCAGGCGCCTTCTTTCGCGCCGCGATTCCGTGGGATCGGGTCCACCTCTTCTGGGGCGACGAGCGGCATGTGCCGCCGGAGGATCCTCAGAGCAACTACCGGATGGTTCGCGAGGAGTTGATCTCTCGCGTCCCGATTCCCGCGGGGAACGTCCACCGCATCGAGGCCGAGCTCCCGGAGGCGTCCGAGGCCGCCGCGCGATACGACGCCGAGCTCGCCCTTTTCTTTGCTCTGGGGTCCTCTGAGTTTCCCCGGTTCGACCTCATGCTCCTCGGCATCGGTCCGGAGGGACACACGGCGTCGCTCTTTCCGGGCACGACGGCGCTTCAGGTCCGGGATGAGCGGGTGGTCGAGAACTGGGTCCCCAAGTTGAGCGCCTTCCGCATCACGATGACGCTGCCGGTCTTCGCCCGGGCCGCGGCGGTCCTCTTCCTGATCTCCGGAGGGGACAAAGCGGCGGTCCTGCGAATGGTCTTTGACCCGAATGCGCCCTCGGACGCCCTCCCATGTCAGCTCATCCGCCCGGAGTCGGGCGAGCTCATATGGCTGGTGGACCGGGCGGCGGCGGCCAGTCTACCGGGCACTTAGGTCCATCGGAAGGCTCGGGTTTCCACAGCGCCGGCCCCTGGGGCGGTATCCAACGACCATGACGTCCGCAGTTTTGGCCGTCCCGAGGGCCCCCGAAGCCGTAGCCTCGTCGATCTGCTCGCCCGTTCGCCCGAGCGAGATCCGGCCCTGGCCGTTTCCGCGTACTCCGCGAGTGACAGGCGGGGGTCCGAGTCTCCTTTACGATTCCGAGCGGGTCGCTTCGAGAGCAGGGGTCCGGCGCGCCGGTCACACGGATCGGGATAAGATTCCGCGCGTCACAACCGCCAGTTCTGGAGGATGGGCGAACCACGAAGAAGCGAGTAACACGGTGGAGCCATGTCGGCTCGACCGATGCCTCAAGGGACCTCACGGGGTAACGAAAGGAGAGCGGGATGAAGAAGCGTGATCTGACGACGAAGGCGATCGGGTTGGCGATTGCGGGCGTCCTCGCGGGCTCGGGCCTGGCGATGGCGCTGCCCTCCGGCGAGGCCAGGGGCGACGAAAAGAAGGCGGGCGAGGAGAAGGGCGCGAAGGACAAGAAGCACGCCTCCGACAAGAATGTCTGCAAAGGCATGAACGCCTGTAAAGGCCACGGCGGCTGCAAGAGCGGCGACGGCGGTTGCGCGGGAAAGAACTCCTGCAAGGGCAAGGGCGGCTGTGCCTCGGCCGACATGAAGCACTCCTGCAAGGGCATGAACGCGTGCAAGGGCCAGGGCGGCTGCAAGAGCGGCGACGCGGGCTGCGCCGGCAAGAACTCCTGCAAGGGCAAGGGTGGCTGCGGCGTTCCGGTGGACCCGGCCCACAAGGCGGCCTAACTCCAATCGCATCGATTGCCCCGGGGCCGTCGGATTCCCGCGGCCCCGGGTTCTTTCCACGCGGAACGCCAAACGTGAAACCCCTCTCCCGCAACCGATGGAGCTTTCCCGACCTGGGCGTCGGCGTTGGCCTGCGCACGGCGCACTACGCTTACATCCTCGAGAAGCGGCCCGAGGTGGACTTCTTCGAGGTGCTGTCCGAGAACTACATGGACACGGAGGGCCGGCCCCTCCACGTCCTCGAGCAGATCGCCGAGCGCTACCCGATCGTGCTCCACGGCGTCTCGATGAACATCGGGTCGACCGACCCGCTCGATCGCGAGCATCTCCACAAACTGAAATCTCTGGCTGCGCGCACGCGCGCCCTCTGGGTCTCCGATCACCTCTGCTGGACGGGAGTGGCGGGGCGCAATACACACGACCTGCTCCCGATGCCCCTGTCCGAGCAAGCCCTGCGTCACGTCGTCGCACGCGTGAAAGCCGTCTCCGACATCCTCGAGCGGCCGCTGATCCTCGAGAACGCCTCCACCTACGCGGAGTTCGCGTCCTCGACGATGCCCGAGTGGGAGTTCTTCGGCCGCCTCATGGAGGAGGCCGACTGCGGCATGCTGCTCGACGTCAACAACGTGTACGTCAGCGCGTTCAACCACGGGTTCGACCCGAAGGCGTATCTGGACGCGATCGATCCCTCGCGCGTGGCGCAGTACCACCTGGCGGGGCACACCAACAAGGGCACGCACATCGTGGACACGCACAACGACCACGTCATCGACCCTGTGTGGGACCTCTACCGGTTCTCCGTCGAGCGGACCGGGAACGTCGCCACGCTCCTCGAGTGGGACGCCGACATTCCGGAGTTCGAGGTCGTGCACGCGGAGGCACTGAAGTCGCGCGCGTTCCGCCTCGAGGAGACAGCCGTTGCGGCCGCCTCTTGATCTGACGCTGCCGTCCCTGCAGGGCTGGCTGCAGGCCGTCATAGAGCATCCCGGCACGGTGGACGAGGGCGTCGAGGCGCCGGCGGCGCGCGCGACGGTGGATCCCGCCGAGATCGAGCGCGTCATCCTGCCTTCCCGGACGCTGACCTCCGTCGAGCGTGTCGGCGTCTACCAGGGCATGTACCTGCTGCGTATGGTCGAGGCGCTCGAGGGTGACTATCCGGCCGTCGCGCACTTCCTCGGCGCCGAGGGCTTCGCGGAGGTCGTCACGCGCTACGTTCAGGCGCACCCCTCCGTCAGCTACACGTTCAATCGCCTCGGAGCCCGGTTTCCCGGTTTTCTCCGCGAGTCGAAGGGCATCCTCAACCGGGGGTTCATCTCGGATCTGGCGCGGCTGGAGCTGCGGGTGACGGAGGTCTTCGACGCGACGCAGTCGCCGGCGTGGCCGGCCGAAGAGATCGCGCGGGTCCCGGAGGAGGCGTGGCCGGCAGCCCGGCTCGAGCCCATCGCCGCCTTTCGCCTCGGCGCCTTCGGCTACCCGGTCAACGCGTACCTGCAGTCGGTCAAGGACGAGAACCACGACCATCCTTCGACCGCGCGCCAGGCGACCTGGACGGCGGTGTGGCGCAAGAACTACGAGGTCTGGCGGCTGAACCTCTCGAAGCCGCAGTACGACTTCCTCCGGGCTCTGGCGAAAGGGCGTCCGTTCGGCAAGGCCGTGGCCGACGCCGCCCGGGGCCTTCAGGGCGCGGCCGGCGAGCAGCTCTTTCGGTGGCTGCGCGACTGGGTCGCGGAGGGGATGTTCACGAAGCTGGTCCTGTAGCCGGCCCGCCGGAGATGGCTCGTCCGTCCTTCCTCGCCCTCGGGCTGTTCCTCGTGGCCGCCGCGGTGTACGCCTTCGAGGGCCGCGTTGTGCTCCCCTCGGGCGCTCCGGTGGCCGGCGCCGAGGTCACCATTCTCGGCTGGACCGGAACGCAGCGCACCGACGCGGACGGGCGCTTCACCTGGCAGCCGAGCCCCGCGCCGCCCTTCGAGGTGCTCGTCGTCCTTCCCGGCGGCCGTTACATGAAACCGTTCGCGGTCGCGGCGCTGCCCGAGTCCGGGCCGGTCGTGATCGCTGTCCAGCCCCTTGCCGAGGAGGCCGTCACCGTGACCGCCGGCGCCGCGCCAACGATCGAATCGGCGCCCGCGAGTGGAACGACCATCGTGCCGAAGACGGACATCGAGTCGCGCCAGCCGGCCAACCTCGCGCAGGCCCTGGAGAACGTCGCGGGCGTCGCGCAGGTCTCGGAAGGCCAGGCGGGGGTTCCGGCCATTCGCGGCCTCGCGCGCGGACGCAGCCTCATTCTCGTCGACGGCGCCCGGGTCTCCTCCGAGCGGCGCGTCGGCGCGAGCGCCACGTACCTGGATCCGTTTCTGCTCGAGGGAGTCGAGGTCTCGCGCGGACCCGGCTCGGTCGCCTACGGTTCCGACGCGTTCGGCGGGGTGATCTCGGCGCGGACCCGCAGCGTGGCGCCCGGCGCGCCGCTCCGCGTCGAGGCGACCGGTGAGTACGGCGTGGGAATCCCGGGCGGACGCGTCGGAGTCGCCGTCTCCGCGCCGATCGGGGAAGCCGGCGGCTTCCTCGTTGCGGGCCACTATCGCTCGTACGGCAACTGGGACAGCCCCGAAGGCGAAGTGCTCAACTCCGGCTTTCGGGACAGCGGCGTCCTGCTGCGCGCGGTCTATCGGCTCGGCCCTGGAACGCTGACCGCCGGCTGGGCAGGCGACTACGGGCGGGACATCGACCGGCCGCGGAACAATTCGCAGGCGGTGCGCTTCTTCTACCCCGAGGAGAACTCGAGCCGGTTCACGATCTCGTACGAGACCGAGTCGGTCGCCGGTTTTGCGCGCCTCGGCGTGTCGGGTTTCCTCGGGTCCTACGGCGTCATCACCGACCAGTACCGCTTCGCGACCTCGACGAGCGTGGCTTCCCTCGAGCGGGCCGACGTGACGGC
Source organism: Thermoanaerobaculia bacterium (assembly GCA_046716885.1). Lineage (GTDB taxonomy): Bacteria > Acidobacteriota > Thermoanaerobaculia > UBA5066 > Gp7-AA6 > DAHUXD01. Next base: position 5,511 of record JBKJWL010000193.1, read on the forward strand.
CAACGACTTCCAGTTCCGCGGATTCGCGGAACGGTTCTTCGGGCCCGTTCGCGTCGAGATCGGTGTGGACGTCAACGGCCGTTACGGCCTGCACGCCCTCGACGTGGCGGTCCGCTACGCAGATCCGATCGTGGAAAATGTCAACGTCTCGGTCGACAACGCACACCGCACGGACGTCGGCGGCTACCTGACGGCTGAAGCCGGGCTTCTGCCGCAGCTGACGCTTTCCGGAGGCGTGCGCGGCGACGGTGTGACCACGCGGAACCAGGGCGGCTATTTCGGCGACCTTTCCACCTCCAACGCGGACGCCTCGGGGTTCGTCGCGCTGTCGGCCGGCTCGTTCGGCGGCTTTTCCGCATCCGCCCAGTACGCGCGCGGCTTCCGCGATCCCGTGCTCTCGGACCGGTATTTCCGGGGCCCCTCGGGCCGGGGCTTCATCACCGGCAACCCGGACCTGGTCCCCGAGACGAGCGGCCAGTTCGATGTCGCCCTGCGCTACGCGTGGTCCGGGTTCCGCACCGCTTTCTACGCCTACGAGTACCGCATCCGGAACCTGATCGAGCGTTATCCGGGCGCGCTCCCCGACGATTTTCTCTTCCGCAACCGCGGGGAGGCCCGGTTGCGGGGGCTGGAGCTCGAGGTGCAGGCGGACCTGGCGGCGGGTCTGACTCTGGCGCTGGCGGCGCAGATCGAGCGCGGCGTCACGGTCGGCGACGACGCGCCGATCGACGACATTCCGCCGGAGTCGCTGACGCTCCAGTTGCGAAAGGCCTTCGGGCCCGCGTTCGTGCAGGCGCGCGGCGCGGTCTACGCCGGCGACGCCAACCCCGGGCCGACGGAGCGCGCGCGGCCGGGATACGGTCTGCTGGACCTCGGCGGCGGCTACAAGTTCGGCGAGCTCGTGGAGCTCCAGGCCTACGTGCGCAACGTGCTCGACAAGCCCTACCTCGTCAGCCCCGACCCCCGCGCCGTGCTCGCACCGGGCATCTCGGCCTCCTTCACGACGTTCGTGCGCTTCTGACGAACAGGTTCTCGGGGTACCGCTACGTGTCGTAGACGGCATCCTCGCGGTGTTCTGCACGCGGAGCATCGGAACCGGGGACGCCGAGGATACGGACCGCGCGGCGAATCATTGCCGAAATGCCACAGCCGACGCCTGGGGGAAACGGCGCTCGGGCGGCCGCGGCCGGACGGGCATAGAGAATTTTCCCAGAAAACTCGTCCCGGCCCGCCTTCCCCGTGCGCGCGCCCGTCGCGGCGAGCCTCCCTGTCTCCAATTTTCCGTAGTTCCTGATCCGTCTTCGCGACCCCGGCTTCCAGGGTCCGCGCGGATCGGAGCTTCGTCTGCTCCCCCGGGCGTCTCGTCACGGTCTTCGCGTCTCCACGCGTCTTCCGGTTGATTGAGCTCGCATCCACGAATACGAAGATTCGCGTTCGCACGCGACTCCGCATTTTCCGCTCGTCCACGTCCCGCCCGCGTTCGTCCTCGCCACGCGTGCTTCCGGCACGTGCGCGCGCGCGGAGGCCGTGGCACTGGCGTTGCTTTTCTCCAGGTGCGCGCCGCCGCACAAAACGGCTGCGTGGAAAGGAGGAGTCGAATCGGCACGAAGGAGCAGCATGCGATCGAACTTGCGAATAGCGAAACGCAATTACAGAGAGGTTTGATGGAATGAACGGGAAAACGAAAACGCGCCGCGCGGCGGCATGGACGTGGGTGGCAGCCTTGGCTGTCCTGCTCCTCCTCGCACCGCTCGCTTCGGCGCAGCAGCTCACCGGAAGCATCTATGGGTACGTCTCCGACGAGCAGGCCGGCCGTCTGCCGGGCGTCACGGTGACCCTCGAGGGGGGAGGCGCCAACAAGTCGCAGACGACCGACACGCGCGGCGAGTATCGATTCCTGAACCTGAGCCCCGGAACTTACACGCTCATCTACGAGCTTCAGGGGTTCGCCAGGGTCACAAAGCCCGACGTACAGGTCTCCGTCGGACAGAGCACGAACACGAGCGGGCAGCTCAAGATCTCGGGCGTCGAGACGACCGTGACCGTCAAGGGCGAGCAGCCGCTCCTCGACACGCGCAAGGTCGAGACCGGCGCGGTCGTCGACCAGGAGCAGCTCAAGCGGATCCCGACGGCCCGCGACCCCTGGGTCATCCTGTCCACCGTCCCGGGCGTGCAAGTGGACCGGGTCAACGTCGGCGGCAGCGAGAGCGGACAGCAGAGCTCCTACGTCGGCAAGGGCTCGGACACGAACCAGAACACCTGGAACGTGGACGGCGTCACGATCACCGACATGGGCGCGCTCGGCTCTTCGCCCACGTACTACGACTTCGACTCCTTCGAAGAGATGCAGGCGTCGACGGGCGGCAGCGACGTGACGTCTGCGACACCGGGCGTGCAGCTGAACCTCGTCACAAAGCGCGGCACCAACGACGTGCACGGTTCCGCTCGCTTCTTCCTCGCCGACGGCAACTGGCAGTGGGACAACCTCTCCCAGGAAGCGATCGATCAGGGCGTTCGCGGCGGCAACCGCGTCAACGAGGCGCAGGACTACGGCGTGGAGGTGGGCGGTCCGATCATCAAGGACCGGCTCTGGGCATGGGGCGCCTACGGGCGCAACCAGATCAACCTCTTCAACATCGTCGGCGCGCCGGACAATACGACGCTCAAGGACGTCAACGGCAAGCTCAACCTCCAACTGTTCGAGTCGACCTCGTTCGCCGGGACCTTCAGCGATGGCGACAAGATCAAGTTCGGAAGAAACGTCAGCATCACGCGCCCGCCTCCGGCCTCCTGGAACCAAACCGGCCCGACGCGGGTCTGGAAGGGCGAGCTTTCGCAGGTGTTCACCTCGTCCCTGTTCATGACCGCGTCGTACGCGTCGGTGTCGAGCGGGTTCTCGCTCACGCCGCAGGGGGGCAATGCCTTCAACGCGCTCTTCATCGACCCCAACGGCGTCTTCCAGGGAAGCTACTTCCAGTACAGCACGGTGCGCCCGCAGCACCAGGCCCAGACCAACGGGTCGTACTTCTTCTCGACGGGATCGCTCGGCCACGAGGTCAAGTTCGGCTTCAACTACCGCACGATCAACATCGACTCGAAGACGTCCTGGCCGGGTAACGGCAACTTCGGCGACCTCGCCAACTTCCCGACCCCGGCGGCGACGCTGACGCGGCCCTCCGTGGTCCGCGTGGGACTGAACTACTACAGCGGATACCTCTCCGACACGTTCACAGCGGGAGATCTCACGGTCAACGCCGGCGTCCGCTACGACGTGCAGAGCGGCAACAACCTGGGGGCGACGGTCCCCGCCAACCCGGTCGCTCCGGATATCCTCCCCGGCC
>JBKJWL010000194.1:0-3201 GCA_046716885.1 Thermoanaerobaculia bacterium
CCCTCTGACGCTGACTGTGAGCGCCCTTTTCTTTTCGGCTCTTCGGTTGACTCGAGCCGAGATGCGGTGGGTGTACGTGTGCTTGCTCGCGCCGATCGTCTCGATCGCCGTGGTCGCCGCCGCCAACCTGCAGCTCTACATGCCGGACGAGTTCGAGATCGCATCGAGCTCTCTGGCCAGCGGCGGGTACGGACCGAACCAGGTCTCGGCCATCCTCGGCCTGGGTATCCTGGCCGCCGTTCTCTACATGGTCATCGGAACGGGGAGCGCCGCCGCGACGGCGGCCTTTGCGATCCTCGCACTCTTTCTCTTCCGCCAGTGTGCCATCACGTTCTCCCGGGGCGGCCTGTACATGTCCGTCGGCGGCATCGCAGCGGCGGCCTTCTACCTGGCAGGCGACAAACGCAGCCGCTTGAAACTGTTCGGCGTTCTGGCCATCGTCCTGCCGCTCCTTTTCTTCGTCGTGTGGCCCCGGCTGGAGGCCCTCACGGGCGGTGCGATCGGCTCGCGCTTCAAGAGCATCGACAGCACCGGACGGAGCCTGCTCATCGAGGCCGACCTGACGACCTGGTCGGAGCACCCGGTGCTGGGCTCGGGGCCTGGACTGGGAGCCAAGAACCGCCTGAAGGTGTTACGCACGCCGACCGCCCACACGGAATACTCGCGGCTCGTGGCGGAGCACGGGATCTTCGGGCTCGCGGCGCTGGGCATGCTCCTCGTCATCGGCGTGACCAACGTCCGGGCCGCGCCGAGCCGGCTGGAAAAGGCTCTGGCTGCGGGGATGATCGTCTACAGCCTTCTGAGCATGGCGGTAGACGGCATGCGGCTGGCCTCGGCCGCGTTCGCCTTCGGCCTTTCGGGAGCGAGACTCTCGATCGCGCGGCGCACGAGCGCCGCAGTGCCGCGCGGTCGTCCGATTGGGCGGGCGGTGGCGGAAGGCGGGCAGCCGCGGTGAGCGCACCCGACGTTTCTCTCCCGAGTGCCGGCGCCTCCGCGAGACCAGCGGCGATGCTCATCGGGAACTTCCTGTCGGGGGGCCTGAGAACGCACGGCGCCCGCGTCATCACGTACGCCAGCAGCCGGAAGGGGCTGACGCACCGGCACATCCCCGCCACGACCGAGATCTACCTGGCGCGAAGGTTCTTCCCTTCCCGGCAGGTGCGCGAGATGCTCTGGCTCCAGACCGCCGCGACCCTGGCCTTCAAGGGCGCGCCCCTCCGGAGCACACTGAAAGCGCTGGTCGGCGCCGCGCTGTTTCCCGATAACCTGCGGCAGGTTCGCCGCCGGGTGCGTGCCGCCGGGGTCCTGCTCGACTCCGGGCCGAGAATCCCGTCCTTCGCGCCGGCGCCCCCGGCTTCGAGCGCGGCCCGGAGGCCGTCGTGAAGGCCGGTCCGATTCGACTCCTCCTGACGGTGCCGCATTTGGAGAGCACGGCCAGCCCTTATCGGGAGATGATGGCGGTCGCGCGGTATCTGCCCCGGCCCGAGTTCTCCCTGACGATCTGCTCGCTGCGCGAGAACGGTCTGGAGTCGACGGGGCCGCTCCTGGAGTCCCTCGGCGCCCGCGTCTTCGTGGCGCGGTACCGGCCCCGTGGTCGAGGCGTCGGCCACTTCCGATCCTGTCTTCGCGACCAAAAGGTCATTTCCGGGAAGGGGCCTTTCGACCTCCAGCACTCCCTCGACTTCAGCTCGACGCCGATCGAGGCGGCGCTGGCGAGGCGGAGCAAGCGCCGGTTTCTCTTCTCGCAGCGCAACCTCAACGAGGGGGGGCATCTCTGGCTGCTCCGGATGAAATGCCGGCTCTCCCGGAAAGTCGTTGTGATTTCGGCGGCCGTGCAGACGTTGCTCCAATCCGCCGGCTTGGCCCGGGACAAGATCGTCGAGATCGGCCTCGGGATCGAGGAAGACGCCGCCAGCGCGTTCCCCGCGGGGGAGCTCCCCGTTCCCGAGAGCTTCGTGCTCTCCGTGGGCCAGATCGTCCGCCGGAAGAGGCACGAGGACGGCATCGCCGCTTTTGCCCGGATCGCGGCGGAGAGGCCGGACCTCCATTTTCTGATCGCCGGGCGGGTCGTGGATGCCGGATACGCCGAAGAGCTCCGACGGCTCGCCGGCGACCGGGGGCTCGAAAGCCGAATCTCTTTTCTCGGACCGCGCCCGGACGTGATGGCGCTGATGAAACGTGCCGAGTGCCTCCTGCACTGCCCGGAAAGCGAAGCATTCGGCTGGGTTCTCCTCGAGGCAATGGCCGCCGGCGTGCCGATCGTTGCCTCGGCGGTGGGCGGGATCCGGCAGGTCCTCGAGGACGGGAAAACGGGAATGCTCGTTCCAGCCGGGGACGTCGAGGGCCTGGCCCTGGCCATGCGGCGGCTCCTCGACGAGCCCGAAACGGCCCGCTCCCTCGTGCGCGAAGCGCTGGCGGTCGTCCGCGAGCGCTACTCGGCCGCCGCGATGGTCCGCCGGCTGGCCGAGGTGTACCGGGACGTGTCCGGCGAAGGGCTTTCCACGGCATGAGCCGGATCGCATCCGCCCAGCCGGCCGCGGCGAATTCGCCGGAGGGGAACGACCGCGCCCTGGTTTTGACCAGCGAATACCCGCGGGGTCCCGGTGGAATCGCACGGCCGCCATCTGATAGGTCTGTGTGCCGTACCAGCCTTCCCGCGCGAAGGGCGAGCCGGGCATGGGACTCGCGGTGATCTCCCGCGCGCCGCACCACCAGGCGGGGGGCCGGCTGGTCGGCTGGGGCCCGACCGTTCGCGTAATTGACGAGCTGGACGGCCTGTTCGAAGAAGTTGTGCACATCGCCCCGGTCCGCGACGGCCCAGCGCCGGCCAGCGGCTTGCCGTACCGCGTCGGCAACGTCCGAGTCGTGGCCGTGCCTCCGTCGGGCGGAGAATCGTTCGAGAACAAGCTCGGCAGCCTTCGGGTCCTGCCGCGCTCCGTCCCCGCGATCCGGAAAGAGCTGGCGCACTGCGACATCGGCCACGTGCGATGCCCTTCGGGTGGCGCTCCGCTCGGGCGTCCAGTCGCCGAAGGGGGGCAGGCCCGGTGAGCGCGTCCGGTGTTTCCCTCCCGAGGGCCGGGGTGTCCGCGAAACCCGCCGCAACGCTCATCGGAAATTTTCTGTCCGGGCCCGCGGGCAGTCGGGGGGTCTCGGAGGAGCTTGCCGAGCGACTCCGGGGCGCCGGCTGGGACGTGAGAACCG
>JBKJWL010000195.1:0-5216 GCA_046716885.1 Thermoanaerobaculia bacterium
GATGAATGGATCGCGGAAGCTCTCGAACTGGGCCGCGAGCACCAGGTGGATGAGGATCGCCGAGAGCGCGAACGTGAACAGGAACTTCCCTCCCTCGGTCCGGAACTGGCGCGACTCGCCCGCGTAGTCGACGGTGAAGCCCTGCGGGAGGATCTTTGCGGCCTCGGCCTCCATGAATTTCAACGCCGCGTCGAGCGAGACACCCGGCGGGATGACTCCCTGGATGCGCACGGCGTTCAACTGTTGGAAGCGTTTCAGCTCGCGCGGCTCGGTCGTCGTCTTCAGGGTCGCGAAGGTCGAGAGGGGCACGAGCTTGCCGCCGGCTCCGGTGACGTAGATGTTCTCGAGCTGATCCGGCGTGAGGCGCTCGCTACGCTTGATCTGCGGGATGACCTTGTAGCTGCGGCCCTGGATGCTGAACCGGTTGACGTAGTTTCCTCCGAGCATGGTCGACAGGTCGCGGCCGGCGGTGCCCAGATCCACGCCCTGGGAACGCAGCTTGTCGCGGTCGAAGACGACCTCGGCCTGCGGCTGGTCGAACTTCAGGTCCGAGTCGGCGAACATGAAGAGGCCGCTCTGGAACGCCTTGCCGACGAGCTGGTTGGCGAACTCGACGAGCCGCTGCGGCTCCGCGGTCGAGGCGACGACGAAGTCGACCGGGAAGCTCCCGCCTCCGGGCAGCGCGGCCGGGATGAGCGAGATGACACGGACGCCCGGGATCTTCGCCAAGCCGGCAGCGGCTTCGAGCTGCAACTCCGAGGTGCTTCTCTTGCGCTCGCTCCAGGGCTTGGTGACCATGCCGCCGAACCCGCCCGTGGGCGAGGTGATCTGGAAAACGCTCTCGTTCTCGGGCATCGCCTTGTACACGTCGTAGATTTCCTGGGAAAAGAGCTTCGTCTGGTCGAGCGTCGAGTTGGGCGCCGCCTGGATGATCCCGAACACGATCGCCTGGTCCTCGATCGGCGCCAGCTCCTTCTGCGAGAACAGGTAGAACGGCACGATCAGGAGCAGGACGATCACCCAGAGGGTAAAGACGACCGGACGGAAGCGCAGGCTCCCCGCCAGCAGCTTCCCGTACTTCCGCCGCACGATCTCGAAGTGACGGTTGACCATTCCCGCGAAGCCCTTCTCGGTGTCCCCGGCGCGCAGGAGCTTCGAGGACATCATTGGCGAGAGCGTCAGCGCCACGACGCCGGACACGATGACCGCGCCCGCCAGCGTGAACGCGAACTCGCGGAAGAGAGCCCCCGTCAGCCCGCCCTGGATGCCGATCGGCGCGTACACGGCGGCAAGCGTGATCGTCATGGCGATGATCGGCCCGATCAGCTCGCGCGCGGCCTTGATCGCGGCCTGGAACGGGCGGTCGCCCAGTTGAAGATGCCGCTCCACGTTCTCGACCATGACGATCGCGTCGTCGACGACGAGGCCGACCGAGAGCACGATCGCGAGCAGGGTCAGCAGGTTGATCGTGAACCCGAAGATCAGCATCAGAAAGACCGCGCCGATCAGCGAGATCGGGATCGCGACGACCGGGATGAGCACGGCCCGGAACGAACCGAGGAAGAGAAAGATCACGATGACGACGATCAGGAGCGTCTCCGCCAGCGTCTTGAGCACTTCGTCGATCGCGTCCTGGATGTACGCCGTCGAGTCGTACGGAATCCCGACCTTCATGCCCGCCGGAAGCTGCGCCTGGATCTCGGGCAGCGTCGCGCGGACCCGCTTGATGACCTCGAGCGAGTTGGCCGTGGGCAGCACCCACATGCCCATGAACGTCGCCGTCTCGCCGTTGAAGCGGACGTCATCGTCGTAGTTCTCGGCCCCGAGGACGACGTCGGCGATCTCGCCCAGGCGCACGACGACGCCGTCCTTCTCCTTGACGACGAGCTGGCGGAACTCATCGGCGGTCTGCAGGTTCGTGTTGGCGACCAGGTTCACCGACACCATCGAGCCCTTCGTCTTCCCCAGGGCCGACAGGTAGTTGTTCTCCGACAGGGCGGTGCGCACGTCGGAGGGCGAGATCTCGAGGGCCGCCATCTTCTCGGGCTTCAGCCAGATGCGCATGGCGAACGTGCGGCTGCCGAGGATGTCGGCCCGCTGCACGCCGCTGACGGCGGAGAGCTTGGGCTGGACCACGCGGCTCAGGTAGTCCGTGATCTGGTTCTGGTCGAGGTCCGGAGAGGAGAAGCCGATGTACATCGCGGCGAACTGCGTGTCGGCCGTCTCGAGCTCGATGATCGGGGCCTCCGCCTCCGGCGGAAGGTCGTTGCGAACCTGCGCGACCTTCGCCTGGACCTGGGTCAGGGCGGCGTTGGTGTCGTAGTTGAGCTTCAGGTGCACGGTGATCGTGCTGAAGCCCTGGGCGCTGGAGGACTCGATGTAGTCGATGCCGTCGGCGCTCGCGATCACCCGTTCGAGCGGCGTCGTGATGAAGCCGCGCACGAGATCGGCGTTGGCGCCGATGTAGCCGGTCGTCACCTTCACGACCGCGATATCGGTGCGAGGGTACTGCCGCACCGAAAGCGAGCGGATCGCCTGCAGCCCGGCGATCAGGATCACCAGATTGACGACGATCGCCAGCACCGGCCGGCGGATGAAGAGATCGGTCAGCTTCATCTAGCTGTCCTCGGGACTCGGAGCCGGGTTGTTCCCGGGCTGGATCTTGTTGTCGACCTGGACCGCGGCGCCGTTGCGAAGCTTGAAGACGCCCGACGTGACGACTTCTTCGCCGGCCTTGATCCCCGAGACTACGGCGACCTGATCGCCGCGCCCCTCGCCGAGCTTGACGAACTGCTGGCGCACCCCGCGATACGACTGGCCCTTCGGGTTCTTCATGTCCTCCACGACGAACACCGAATCGCCGTAGGGCGCGTGATTGATGGCGGACGCCGGGAGCGCGACCACGGCGCTCGACGTGCCGAGCTCGATCTTCGTTTCCACGAACATCCCGGGGCGCAACTTCGCGTCGGGATTGGCGAACGTCGCCTGGACCTGCACATTCCGGGTCGCCTCGTTGATGATCGAGTCGGTCGCGGTGAGCTTTCCGGCGAGCTCCGGTCCGCCTTCGGCCCGGACCTTGACCTCGTTGCCCGACCGCAACCGGCCCATCTGCTGCTGCGGCACCGAGAAGTTCACGTAGATCGGGTTGAGAGACTGGAGCGGCACGATCGCTCCCCCGCCTTCCAGGTACTGGCCGAGGTCGACCTGGCGGATCCCCAGCATCCCGGAAAAGGGAGCGCGGATCGTCTTGCGGGCGATCGTGGCGTGGATCTCACCGACGCGGGCTTCCGCCTGCTTGAACTCGGCGTCCATCCGGTCCAAATCGGCTTTGGGGGCGACCCCCTGTCCGCTCAGCTCGCGCATCCGGTCGAGGTTGAGACGGCCGAGCGCGCGCTGCGCCTCCGCGGCTGCGAGCTGCGCCTCCTCCTGCTTCGTATCCATCAGCACGAGAACCTCGCCGGCCCGCACGAACTTTCCGGACTCGAAGGAAATCCTGGACACGATGCCCGGAAGGTCTGCGCTGACGGTCACACCATGGACGGCGGTCGCCGTCCCAATCGCGCTCAGCGCCGCCGGCCACTGCGTGTTCTTCGCGACGACCGTCGTCACCGTTTCCGGCGGCATCTGAAAAGACGCCTGCTCCGCCATACCCTTCTTGATCTGCCCGTATTTCACGGCGCCGATCCCTGCGAGGAACACGGCGATGGCGGCCAGCATCAGGAACATCCGCTTCTTCATGAGAACCAAACCTCCAGCTTCATACGACGTGCCCGATCCGCAGAAACATCCGCCCGGGTGCGCGACTCCAACCTACAATTAGGGCTCTTTCCGCGCTCGGGATTCTGTTTGGGAGCGAGAAAGAGGGGCCCCGGCCGAGCCCACGGGGCCCCGGAGAATAACACCGGTTCCCCCAAACATTTAAGAACCTCCAGGCACCGGGTGGCCAGCCGGCCTCGGCGCCTGACTTGCCATTTCGGCGAACCGAGCCAGCGAATCCCATCCTCCAACACTTACGAAAACTCCCCCGCCACGGTTGTGCCGAGGAATTGACCCCCGACACCCGACGGACGGAGGCTCCCTCTGCCTCGACGGTGGTCGGGCTCGTCCCCGGCACCGTTCGCCGTAGGATTCGCCCATGGGAAAGAAAGACGCCCGCATCGACGCCTACATCGCCAGGTCCGCTCCGTTCGCGAAGCCCGTGCTCGAGCACATCCGCGCCGTCGTGCACCAGGGTTGCCCCGACGTCGTCGAGACGATCAAATGGGGCGCTCCTCACTTCGAGCACGAGGGCATGCTCTGCGGCATGGCCGCGTTCAAGGCACACTGCGCGTTCGGCTTCTGGAATCGGGCGCTCGAAATCCCGGGCAAGGGAGGCGCGATGGGGCAGTTCGGCTGCATCACCGCCGTCTCGGACCTTCCGAAGGACAAAGCGCTCGTCGGCTACGTCCGCCAGGCCGCGCGCTTGAACGAGACCGGCAAGAAGGTCGGCCCGGTCCGGAAAGCGAAGGAACCCCTCTCAACTCCAAAAGATCTCACAGCCGCTTTGAAGAAGAAGGCCGGCGCGACGGCGAAGTTCCTGGCCTTCAGCCCGAGCCGGAAGCGCGAGTACTCCGAGTGGCTCCTCGAGGCGAAGACGGACGAGACCCGCAAGCGGCGCCTCGCGATCGCCGTCGAGTGGATCGCCGAAGGCAAGTCGCGAATGTGGAAGTACATGAGGAGGCCCGCGAAGAAGGCGGCTCGCTGAGCCTCCGATGGGGCCAGGTCTAGAAATGTCGGAGTTTGAATTCCGAAGAATGAAGACTTGACCCCAATCCGAATCAGAAAACCGAATAAGATGGGCGACCTGCAGGGAGGACGTCCCATGCTTCTGACTGCCGTCGTTCTCCTGGCCGAGGTCGTCGCCCGCTCCAGCGACGGCGTCCCCATCCACTTCACCGATCAGGGCAAGGGCGACCCGGCGCTCGTCTTCGTCCATTGCTGGAGCTGCGACCTCCACCTCTGGGACGCCCAGGTGGCCGCCTTCGCGAAGACTCAGCGTGTCGTCGCCATCGACCTGGCCGGCCACGGCGAGTCCTTAAAGCCGCGCGCGAGGAACACGGCGCCCCACCGGTAGTGCTGCAGCACGACCCCGCCGAGGAGAGGCCCGATCGCGCCGCCGACCGAGTAGCTGGTGATCCAGACGGAGATCGCGACTATGCGCTGCCTCTGGTCGTGGA
>JBKJWL010000196.1:0-74890 GCA_046716885.1 Thermoanaerobaculia bacterium
TCCTCGACGAGCCCGAGGCCGAAGGGCCCGAGCAGCGCTCCCGCCAAAAGGAAACCGATCAGCGGAGGTTGATGCAACTTGTGCAAGAGGTACGCGGCGCCGAGAGCCGCGAGGAAGATTAACGCCAGGGGCCCGAGAAACGCGGGTGCCAGCACTCGACGATTATGCGCGCTCCGGGATCTCTGGTAGCCTTTCGCGGCCCACCATGGCTTCAGGATCCAGAGCTGCCGTGCCCGCCGGACGAGAGTGGTTCGGCCATCCGCGAGGCCTCTCGACGCTCTTCTTCACGGAGATGTGGGAGCGGTTCAGCTACTACGGGATGCGCGGCATCCTGATCCTCTTCCTGGTCGCGGCCGCGCAGACCGGCGGCTTCGGAATGACCGACGAGAGGGCCGCCGCGATCTACGGGCTTTACACCGCGGGGGTCTACCTGCTCGCGCTGCCGGGAGGGTGGATCGCGGACCGCATCCTCGGCCAGCGCAACGCCGTCTTCCTGGGCGGCTGCATCATCGCCGCCGGCCACTTCAGCATGGCGATTCCTACGGTGCCGACCTTCTACCTCGGCCTCGCGTTGATCGTCTGCGGCACGGGCCTCTTGAAGCCCAACGTGAGCGCGATGGTGGGAGACCTGTACCCCGAGGGCGGCGCCCGCCGCGACTCGGGCTTCTCGATCTTCTATGCCGGCATCAATACGGGCGCTTTCATCGGCCCGCTCATCTGCGGGTTCCTCGGCGAGAATGTCAACTGGCACATGGGGTTCGGCGCCGCCGGCGTCGGCATGGTGTTCGGATTGATCCAGTACAAGCGGGGGGGAAAGTACCTCGGGGACGCCGGGCAGCGCCGGACCGAGGGTGATCGCCCCGGGGCGCGGTCACGCGCGGTGCGGGGACTGCTGATCGCGCTCGGGGTCCTTGCCGCGGCGGCCGGCGTGGCCGCCCTTCTCGAAAGCGCCGGCGTGCTCCACCTCACGCTCCAGGGTATCGCCCGCGGGACGGGCGTCTTCATCGTCGCGATCGTGCTCCTCTATTTCGCGTGGGTGCTCCTGTTCGGAGGCCTGGCCTCAGCCGAGAAGAAACGCGTCGTCGTCATCTTCATCTTCTTCATCGCCTCTTCCCTCTTCTGGGCGGGGTACGAGCAGGCCGGGTCCTCCTTCAATCTCTTCGCCTCGCGGCTGACCGAGCGGATGATCGGCTCCTGGGAGATGCCGGCTTCGTGGCTTCAGTCGGTTCCGCCGATCTTCGTGATCCTGCTTTCGCCCGTGTTTGCCTGGGTCTGGATCCGGCTTCGCTCGAAGGAGCCGTCGATGCCGGCCAAGCTCGGTCTGGGGCTCGTGCTCCTCGCTATCGGCCTCTTCGTAATGGTCGTGGCGGCCGTGCAGACCCGCGGCGGGAGCGTCAAGGTGGGCCCCGGCTGGCTCGTCCTGACGTACTTCATCCATACGGTGGGGGAGCTGTGTCTTTCCCCGGTGGGGCTCTCGAGCGTGACGAAACTCGCGCCGCGGCGCCTCGTCGGCCAGATGATGGGCACCTTCTTCATGGGCAACGCTCTCGGTAACCTCATCGCCGGCCTCACCGCGGGGAGCTTCTCCTCGATGCCGCTCCCCGTGCTGTTCGGCACGATCGCGAAGGTAACCGGTGTCGCGGGTCTCGTCTTGCTCGTGCTCTCGAAACCGATCGTGCGTCTGATCGGAAAGCTGCCGACCTCGAAGGGTCCCGTGGAAGCCGAAGTCCCGGCGTAGCCGCCGACCGCTCGCGAGAGCCGGCACTGAGCTTCGAACGGCCGCCCTGGCAGCTCTTTTGCAATCTCGCCGTTGATGCCCTAAAATACGTCGATCCGGGAATGTGTATTTGTGCGCCTAAAAGGCGATTCTCATAGGAGTCCTGCCCATGAAGACGTTGTCGCTTCTGTCGATAGAGCCCAAGTCCCCTGAATCGACGCCGAGGGGAAGACGCTTCGCGGCGTGGTTGTTGGTTCTCCTCGGGACGGGTCTGGGCGTCGCGCGCGCTCAGGTCATCACGGAGTTCCCCATCCCCACGGCCAACAGCGAACCCGAGGGCATTGCGGCTGGCTCGGACGGCAACCTCTGGTTCACCGAACAGCTCGGAAACAAGATCGGGCGGATCACGCCGGCCGGCGTCATCACCGAGTTTCCCGTCCCGACGGCCGCGAGCTTTCCCGAGTCCATCACCGCGGGCCCCGACGGCAACCTCTGGTTCGCCGAGCTCGATGCCAACCAGATCGGACGCATCACCACGGCCGGGGTCATCACCGAGTTCCCGATACCCACGGCCAACAGTGAACCGGAAGGCATAGCCACCGGTCCGGACGGGAACCTCTGGTTTACGGAAGCCGCCGGCAACAAAATCGCACGGATGACCACGGCCGGCGTCATCACCGAGTTCCCCGTGCCTACGGCCAACAGCAGACCGGAAGGCATCACGGGCGGGCCCGATGGCAACGTCTGGTTCACGGAACAAGTCGGTAACAAGATCGGCCGGATCACCACGGCCGGCGTCATCACGGAGTTCCCCATCCCCACGCCGGGGAGCGACCCGTGGACCATCACGCTAGGTCCGGATGGCAACCTCTGGTTTTCGGAGGGCACCGGCGCCAAGATCGGACGCATCACCCCGGCCGGCGTCATCACCGAGTTTCCGGTTCCCGGCGGCACCGGCACACCGGACTACATCACCCCGGGCCCGGATGGCAACCTCTGGTACAGCAAGTACTTTGGCAACAAGATCGGGCGGATCACCCCGGCCGGGGTCATCACCGAGTTTCCGCTTCCCGTAGCCAACAGCAAACCCTACGGGATCGTGGCCGGCCCCGATGGTGCCCTGTGGTTTCCGGAGGCCGACGGGAACAAGATCGGAAGGATCACGACCGCCCCGACGACACCTCAGCTCATGGAGGTCGACGCGCGGACCGTCACCGGCACGGTCTCGAACGCCAACAGTGTCCTCGAGTCGGGTGAGACGGTCCAGGTCGATCCGTTCTGGAAGAACACCCTGATCTCGCCGCAGACTTTGACCGGAGTCGCGTCCAGCCTCTCCGGCCCCGGCGGACCGACTTACACGATCGACGACAGCTCGGCGGACTACGGCGCGATCCCCGCCGAGTCGATCGGGGACTGTGACAGCGCGACCGGCGACTGCTACCTCATGACCGTCTCCGGCCCTCGTCCGGCGACCCACTGGGACGCCATCTTCACCGAGGATCTGAGCGCCAATTCCATTACCAAGGATTGGACGCTGCACGTGGGTGACACCTTCCCCGACGTGGCGACGTCACACCAGTTCTACGCCTTTGTCGAGAACCTCTTTCACAACGGCATCACCGGAGGCTGCGGCGCCGGCAACTACTGCCCGAGCAACCCGGTCACCCGCGCCCAGATGGCGGTCTTTCTCCTGAAGGGCAAGTTCGGCGCGAACCACGTCTCCCCGCCTGCCACCGGCACCGTATTCGGCGACGTCGGCGCGGGCGATTTCGCCGCCGCCTGGATCGAAGCGCTGGCCGGCTTCCAGATCACCGGAGGCTGCGGGGGAGGGAACTACTGCCCGAACAGTTCGGTGACCCGCGCCCAGATGGCCGTGTTCCTTCTCAAGGCGAAGCATGGGTCGGCGTATGTGCCTCCGAGCTGCACGGGAGTTTTCACGGATGTTGCGTGCCCGGGTGGCTTCGCAGTCGACTGGATCGAGCAGCTCGCCGCCGAGGGAATCACCGGAGGCTGCGGCGGAGGAAACTACTGTCCGAGCGATCCGAACACGCGCGGGCAGATGGCCGTCTTCCTCGTCAAGACGTTCGGCCTCCAGCTCTACGGGCCTTAGGTTCTCTGCGTCAAAGCTCCGGCGCCGGCGCCGGGGGCCCAGGCCTGAGGGTGTGTCCGGAATTGGTGGGCCGTGTGGGACTCGAACCCACGACCACCGGCTTAAAAGGCCGATGCTCTAACCAACTGAGCTAACGGCCCACCGTGGCCGGAGTATACGGAAGGACCGCCAGAGCTCCTACGAGGCCGGCGGGAGCCGCCCGAGAAAGGGCATGTCGGCGCGCCAGATAGTTTCCTCGCGGCGCGGGCCGGTGGAGACGAGAACGGCGGGGGCGCCGATGGCGTCTTCGAGGGCGCGGACGTAACGCTGGGCGGCGGCGGGGAGCTCTTCGTAGCGCGTGGCGCCTGTCGTCGTGGCCTTCCAGCCGGGGAGCTTCTCGTAGACGGGCTCGAGCCGGGCGATGTCCTCGGCGAGCGCGGGCAGGTCCGAGACGGGCTTTCCGTCGAGGCGGTAGCCGAGGCAGATCGGGATCTCTTCGACTTCGTCGAGGCAATCGAGCTTGGTGATGGCCACCGCTTCGGCGCCCGAGAGCTCGACGGCCGTGCGGGCGACGACGGCGTCGAACCAGCCGGTTCGGCGGGGGCGGCCGGTGGAGGTGCCGTACTCGTTGCCGCGCTTGCGCAGGAACTCGCCCGTCTCGCCGTCGAGCTCTGTGGGAAAGGGTCCGGACCCCACGCGGGTGCAGTACGCCTTCAGGACGAGAAGGCTCGCGTCGAGGGCCCGGGGTGCGATCTCGAGCCCCGTTGCAACGGCTCCGGCGGTGCAGTGCGAGGAGGTGACGTAGGGATACGTGCCCGACGTGAGGTCGAGCATGGCGCCGTGGGCCCCCTCGGCCAGAAGCGTGGCGCCCGACTTCAGGCGGCCGCGCAGGAAGCGGCCGGTGTCGGCGACGTGCGGGCGGATCCGCTCGGACGCGGGCTCGAGAATTCTGAGAACATCCTGGACGGAGGGGACGTCCTTGCCTCCGAGGACGCGCAGCAGCGCGCCCGTCTCTCCGGCGATCGCCTCGAGGCGCGCGGCAAGGGTCGCCGGCCGGAAGAGCTCGGCGACGCGGATTCCCATGCGGGCCGCGATCGACTCGTACGCGGGCCCGATCCCGCGCAGCGTCGTGCCGATCTTCGCTTCGCCGGCGGCCGACTCGCGAGCGGCGTCCATGAGCCGGTGCCAGGGCAGGATCACCGCGGCGCGGTCCGAGATGAGCAGGTTCTCGCCGATCTCCACGCCGGCGGCGCGCACGGCGTCGATCTCGGACAGGAGGGCCTCGAGATCGAGGACCACGCCCGGACCGATGACACCGATACGGCCCCGGATGACCCCGGCTGGCAGCAGGTGGAGCGCGAAGTGCTGGTTCCCGAACTTGACCGTGTGGCCGGCGTTGTGGCCGCCGTGGTAGCGCGCCACGATCTCGAATCGGTTGGCGAGCAGATCGACGAGCTTGCCCTTGCCCTCGTCACCCCACTGTCCGCCCAGTACCGCCAGCACCTTCACGCTCTTGCTCCTCGTTGCTCTTGAGAAAGTAACAGAGATCCCCGCTTCCTGTCAGCCGCCCGGGGTCGGCTTAGAATCGTGGTCGTGAGATCCCTGAAGCTCGACGGGGCCAGTCTGACGCTCGACGACCTCCGCGCGGTGGCGGACCGGGAGGCGCGGGCAGCCCTGACGCCCCCCGCTCGGCGGGCGATGGCGGCTTCGCGGCGCGTCGTGGACCGGGCCATCCGCGACGGCGGAAAGGTCTATGGCGTGACCACGGGCTTCGGCAAGTTCGCCGACGTGGCGATTCCGCGGGCCGACATCGAGGCGTTGCAGCGCAACCTGATCCGAAGCCACGCGGCGGGCGTGGGGCGCCCCCTCGAGGACCGCGCGGTGCGCGCGATGATGGTGCTCCGCGCGAATGCCCTCGCTCGCGGGAACTCTGGGATCCGCGTGTCGACGGTCGAGACCCTCCTGGCGATGCTCGCGGCCGATCTCCTCCCCGTCATCCCGGGGCAGGGTTCGGTCGGAGCGTCGGGGGATCTGGCGCCTCTCGCGCACCTCGCGCTGGCCGTTATGGGCGAAGGGCGCGTGCGCGTCGGCGGCCGCGAGAGGCCGGCCGCGTCCGCGCTTCGGCTGGCTCGGCTCGAGCCGGTTGCCCTCGGCGCCAAGGAGGGGCTGGCTCTCATCAACGGCGTGCAGATGTCGCTCGCGGTCGGAGGCCTGGCGCTCCATCGCGCGCTCGAGCTGTGTCGCGTGGCCGACCTCGTCGGCGCGGCCTCGCTCGACGCCTCCCGCGGCTCGGACGCGGCCTTCGACCCTCGGATCGTTGCCGCGCGCCCGCACCCGGGCGCGGCGCAGAGCGCGGGAAACCTCCGCACGCTTCTGAAAGGCAGCGCGATCCGGGAATCGCACCGGGGCTGCGGCCGCGTCCAGGACAACTACGCGCTTCGCTGCATGCCCCAGGTCCACGGCGCGGCCCGCGACGCCTTCGCCCATGCCCGCAGCGTGCTCGAGGTCGAGATGAACAGCGCGACCGACAACCCGCTCGTCTTCGCGCGGCAGGGCGACATCGTCTCTGGCGGGAACTTTCACGGGGCGCCCGTGGGCTACGTCCTCGACTACGCCGCGATCGCGGCGACGGACCTCGCGTCCATCTCCGAACGGCGGATCGAAAAGCTCGTCAATCCCGCGCTCTCGGACCTGCCGGCTTTCCTCGTGCGCGAGGGGGGGCTGCATTCCGGGCTGATGATCGCGCAGATCACGGCGGCCTCGCTCGTCTCCGAGTGCAAGGTGCTCGCCCACCCGGCCTCCGTCGACTCGATCCCGACGTCGGCCGCCAAGGAGGACCACGTCTCGATGTCGCCCATCGCGGCTCGCAAGCTCGCGGCCATCGTCGAGAACCTCGAGCAGGTTCTGGCAATCGAGCTCATGGCCGCCTTCCAGGCCATGGAGTTCCTCCGGCCGCTCCTCTCCTCGAGGCCGATCGAGCGAGTGCGCCGGGGCTTTCGCCGGGTGGTGCGGGCGTGGGACCGCGACCGGGAGCTTCACACGGATCTCTCGGCGGCGAAGCGATTCCTTTCGAGCGACGCCCTGCGCCGGGAAACCGCCGCGCTCTCCTGAGGGGCGGGCCGGCGGGGAGCCCTATAATCGGCGCATGAGCTCGAGCGTGCTGGCGCCGTCCCGCACGGTCCGCGCGGCGCGGGGCCTGGAGCTGCGCTGCCGGGGCTGGGAGCAGGAAGCCGCGCTCCGTATGCTCGAGAACAACCTCGATCCGGAAGTGGCGGAAAAGCCCGACGAGCTGATCGTCTACGGCGGCACGGGCCGCGCCGCCCGCAGCTGGGAATGCTTCGACACGATCGTCAAGACGCTGCGAAGGCTTCGGGGCAACGAGACGATGCTCGTCCAGTCCGGGAAGGCGGTCGGCGTCTTCGAGACGCACGAGGAGGCCCCGCGCGTTCTCATCTCCAACGCGATGCTGGTCCCGGCGTGGGCGACCGGCGAGGAGTTCCGGCGCCTCGAGGGCCTGGGGCTCACGATGTACGGCCAGATGACCGCCGGCTCCTGGATCTACATCGGGAGCCAGGGCATCGTGCAGGGGACCTTCGAGACCTTCGCCGCCGCCGGTGCCCGGGAGTTCGGCGGAGATCTGTCGGACCGGCTCGTCGTGACGGCCGGCCTCGGCGGCATGGGCGGTGCGCAGCCCCTGGCGGCGACGATGAACGGGGCAGTCGCCCTGGTGGCCGAAATCGACCCGGCCCGCATCGAGAAGCGCCTGCGCACCCGCTACCTGGACGAGCGCGAAGGCAGCCTCGACCGGGCGATCGACCGGGCACTCGAGGCGAAGGCCGCCCGCCGCGCCGTCTCGATCGGCGTCGAGGCGAACGCGGTAGACCTGCTCGAGCGGCTGCTCGCGCGCAATGTCCTCCCGGACCTCGTGACGGACCAGACCTCCGCGCACGACGAGCTCGTCGGGTACGTGCCGCGAGGCGGGACCCTGGAGGAGCTGACCCGGCTGCGGACGGAAGAGCCGGCGAAGTACATCGAGATGTCCTACCGCACGATGGCCGACCACGTGCGGGCGCTGCTCGAGCTCAAGCGCCGGGGCGCCGTCGTCTTCGACTACGGCAATAACCTCCGCGGCCAGGCGCAGAAAGCGGGCGTTGCGGACGCCTTCGACATCGGCGGCTTCGTGCCGCTCTACATCCGCCCGCTCTTCTGCGAGGGGAAGGGACCGTTTCGCTGGGCCGCGCTTTCGGGAGACCCCGAGGACATCCGAATCACGGACCGGGCACTCTCCGAGCTTTTCCCGGAGGACGCGGGATTGCGGCGCTGGCTTGCGCTCGCGGAGGAGCGCATAGCGTTCCAGGGCCTTCCGGCCCGTATCTGCTGGCTCGGGTACGGCGAGCGGCATCGCGCGGGGCTCCTCTTCAACGACCTCGTCCGGCGCGGCCAGGTGCGCGCGCCGATCGTGATCGGACGCGACCACCTGGACGCGGGATCGGTTGCCTCGCCCAACCGCGAAACCGAGGGGATGCGCGACGGCTCCGACGCGATCGCGGACTGGCCGATCTTGAACGCCCTCGTCAACACCGCGGCCGGTGCGAGCTGGGTCTCGGTGCACCACGGGGGCGGCGTGGGTATCGGGAACTCGATCCACGCGGGGATGGTCGTGGTGGCCGACGGATCCGATCTGGCGGAGCGCCGCCTGCGGCGCGTCCTGACGAGCGATCCGGGCACGGGCGTGATGCGGCACGCCGACGCCGGCTATCCGGAGGCGATTCGCGCGGCCCGCGAGCGGGGAGTGGACCTGCCGTCCCTTGACTGACGCGGTCGCGGTCCGGGTCTGAACGTGCGACGCACGGCGTCGATCGGCGCTGTCTTCGCCGCGCTCCCCCTGCTCCTGTGGCTGGACGGGTGGATCCCGGCGGCCGCCCCGTCCGCGCCGCGGGCGTCGACGCCTCCGTTCGAGATCTCGCGGGCTCTGCGTGAGGTCGTCGAGGATCTCTCCCGGCGCGCCCGGCTTCTCGCCGATGACCCCGAGATCGCCCGGTCGCTCGAAGGCGGAGGCATTGCCGTCCGCCGGCAGGCGCTCTTTGCCGGCGCGCGGAAAGCCATGGAAGGCGCGGCCTCCGGAAGCTGGATCGCGCTCGCCGACCCGGAGGGCAACGCCCACGCCTGGTGGGGCGACGCACCCGAGCAGATCCCGGAGGTTCGACGTCCGGGAACGATCGCGGTGCGATGGTCCACGACGCGGTTCGAGCTGTTGCACTGGCGTATCGTCGGGAGCGGGGCGTTCGCGGGCGTCATCTGCGCCGCCCGGTCGCTTCCCGTGGAAGCGCCCGGGTTCGCGCGCGCTCTCGCTCTGGGGGGCTCATCGCTCGACTGGGAGCCCGTCGCCCCCGCACGCGGGACGCCCACGCTGCTGAGCGCACCCGAGGGCGCGGCGCTCCTGGCTGGCCGGCCGTCGGACGTGCCCCTCGGGACGAGCCGGCTGTGGCGGCGCGTGGTCCTCGGGGTCCTCATTGCCCTCGGGCTCTGGCTCCTGTTCCGACCCGTGGCCTGGATTGGCGCCGGCCTGGCGATCCTGTTCCTGACCGTGCTGTGCGGCGCCGCGGACTTCGGCCGTTTGCTCGAGTCGGTGATGCCCTGGCTCCTCGCTTCGGGTATCGCCGCGCTGCCGGGCGCGCTCGCGCTTCTGCGGAACGGTGATCGGGCCGCCGGCGCTCCGCGAGTGGCGGCCGGGTACGCGCTGTTCGCCGCGGCCCTCGTCGCTGCGCGGGGCGTCGCCGTGCCGGATCTCGGCTCGACCTTTCCGCTGACGAGCGCGCGGTTCCTCTCCCTCGTCGCGCTGACGGCGCTGGTGGGAGCTTCGCTGGCCCTGGCGGCCTCCGGAGGAGCGCGCTCGCGGTGGCGCGGGTCAACGAGCCTTGCCGTCCTGGCGACGTCGACAGCCGTCGTCGCCGGGCTCCTCCTGGTTTCCGAGAGCCGGCTCTTCCCGCTGGCGGTCGGAGTCGCGGCGGCGCTCTGCTTCGAGGCCTGGAGGCGTTCGGTCGCGGCGGCGCCCCGGGGCAACGCGCTGGGCCCGTTTCGTCTTATCGCGGGCGCCACGCTGCTCGTCCTCCTCGTTGCGGCGCCGATCCACGAGCACGCGCGCACGGTCTTGGCCTACAGGGTCGCGTCGGCGATCCGACTGCCGGACTCGGAGCGCGTTTCGGCGGGCGCGGTGGTGGCTGTGCGCCGTGCGGTCGAGCGCGTCGAGCGTTTCGACCTCGCGCGAGAGCTTCCCGCTCCCGTCCGGGAGGTCGACCTCTCGGACCTCGCGTACCGACTCTGGCGCGACGGGGAGAAACAGACGGCCTCGCCGGCGCTGATCGCCTACGAGGTCGTGGACCGCGCGGGCGCGCCGCGAAGCCGCTTCTCGCTGATCCCGGAATCGGAGGCCGCCGCCGACGGGATCGAGGCGGGGATCCAGATCGACCGGCACCGGGTGGGGGTCGTTCGCCAGGTCGCGATGCTGCGGGAGGCGGGGGAGCCCTGGGGACGCGTCACGGTGGCGGTGGCGGACTGGCCGGGCTGGGACCCTCTTCCGCCGCGCCTGGCGGTCTACGAACGACTCGCCGGTGCCGTGCCGGCGGCTGCGCTGACCTCGCGGCCGTTCCTTGGCCTCTACGGCCCGGATGGATCACCGCGGCAGGAGGGCCCGGAGTTGCCGCGGCGGGCCCTCGAGCGCGTGCGGGCCAGCCGGGGCGCCGAGCCGGTTCGCCTTCGATTCCGCGACGAGGAACTTCGGGGCGAGTTGCGGCCCATGCCCGAAGGGTTCCAGCTCGTGGCGATTCCCGGGCCGGATTTCCTGCGCCGCCTCCTCACGGCCGCGCTGTTGCTTCCCGCCGCGGCCGTGCTCTACGTGCTGGGTTGCCTGGTGGCGCTGGCGCGCTTCGCCGTAGACCGCCGCAAGCCGTCAGAGCTCTTCGCGCCGGGAAGCCGGACCTTCCGCGGCCGTCTCGTCGCCCTGTTCGTCCTGTCCGTGATGATCCCGCTCCTGGCGGTCACCTTCTTTCTGCGCTCTTCGATCGCCAGCCGCACGAGCCAGGACACGCTCGACCACGCGCGCACGGCTCTCGAGACCGCCCGCCGGGTCCTCGACGACTACCTGCCCTCGGCGGCAGCCGCGCGCGGACGCCTGGGCCTGCTCGACGACACCCTACTGTCATGGCTGGCCAACGCCGTCGGGTTCGACCTCTCGGTGTACTCGCCCGAGGCTCGCCTCCTCGCGAGCTCGCGGCGCGACCTTTACGCCGCGGGCCTTCTTCCCTCGCGCGTCCCGGGATCGAGCTTTGTGGCCGTCGGCCTCGGCCAGGCGCGGGAGCGCACGGACGCGCGGCGAATCGCTGACAGCCGCTTCGAAGAGATCACGACCGCGCTCCGGGCGGTTCCCGGCGCGCCGGGCGTCAGGAGCCCCGTGCTCCTCTCGCTGCTCCTCCTGCCGCAGCAGCGGGTGGCCGAGGCCGAGGCGGCGCAGTTGACGGCGGCGGTTTCGGCGTTCAGTCTGCTCGTGTTCCTGATTTCCGCTTCGATCGCGGGACGGTTTGCCGTCCGGGTCGCGCGGCCGGTCGCCGATCTCGTCGAGGGGACGCGCGCCGTGGCCCGCGGGGATTTCTCGCCGCAGCTCGCGGAGCCGCCCGACGCGGAGCTGCGCGAGCTCGTTCGCGCGTTCCTCTACATGTCGCGCAGCCTCAGAGAGCATACGGAGGCCCTCTCCCGCGAGAAGGAGCGCCTCGCGACACTCCTGGCTCAGCTGACGGCCGGGGTCGTGGCGTACGGCGAGGACCGCCGGGTGCTCCTCGCCAATCCGGCTTCCGCGCATCTGGGGGGAGGCCGGGTCGACGGCGCGACTCTCGAAGAGGTCTTCCCGGGCGAGTCGATGCGGCCCGTGCGGGAGGTGCTCCAGCGTTTCGAGCGCGGCCACGTCTCGGAGGAGCTCGAGCCGCGCCCGGGCGAGCGCTGGCGCGTCGTCACCGTGCCGCTGCCCCTCGCGGGCGCGGGCGCGCGCATGGCGGTCATCGAGGACGTCTCGGACGTCGTGAGGTCGAACCGCCTGGCGGCCTGGGCGGAGATGGCGCGGATCATCGCCCACGAGATCAAGAATCCGTTGACTCCCATCCGCCTCTCGGTCGAACATCTTCGGGAAGTCTGGAAGCGCCAGTCTCCCGAGTTCGACCGCGTGCTGGAGGAGTGCGTGCAAAACGTTCTGCGTCAGACCGACGAGCTGCGGCGCTCGGCATCGGAGTTCTCCGACTATGCGCGGCTGCCGGGGCCCGAGATGCGGCCCGCGGACATCGGCGCCCTGGTTCGGGAGGCGGCCGCGGCCTATGCAGGAGCATCGGGGATCCGCTTCGAGCTGGAGGCTTCGCCGGGGCTCACGGCGATGGCGGATACGCGACTCCTCGCGCGCGTGCTCTCGAACCTGATCGGGAACTCGGTCGAGGCGCTGTCGGGCCGGGGGCTCATCCGGCTCTCGGCGGCTTCCGACGGTGGCCGGGTCGCGGTGACCGTCGAAGACGATGGACCCGGAGTGCCGGCGGAGATCCTGCCTCGCCTCTTCGACCCGTATTTCTCGGCCAGGAGCGGGGGAACGGGGCTCGGTCTGGCGATCGCAAAGAAGATCGTCGAAGAGCACGGAGGCACGATCGGGGCGGGCAACCGCGCAGAGGGAGGATTCCGCGTGCGCTTCGATCTCCCGACGCACGCGGCCGGGGCGACACCCTCGTGAGAACGGCAGCGGCCTGCACCGTCCTCTCGCTGCTGATCGCGCTCTGGGCCTGCCGGGGGGCAACGACGAGCGGCAACGACGCGGGCCGCAGCGTTCCCCGGGGCAACGCCATCTGGCTCGCCGACCCGGCGGCGGTCGGCGATGCCGGCCTCGAGGACCGATTGCAGAAGCTCGGCGCCGCGGCGCTTTTCCTCCCAGCCGGCGAGGCGCGGCTCGCGGACGGCAGCCTCGAGTTCCTCCCCGACCCGCAGCCTCCGTGGCCGATCACCCGGGTGCCGGTCGTGCTCGTCGTGCGCTCGGGCCCTGCGGCGCTCGCATCGGAAGGCGGCGTCCCGTCGGAAGTTGCGGGTCCCGCCCTGGCGAAGGCCCTCGCGCCGGCCCTTTCGGCATCCGGCGGATTCGGGCGCGTCGCGGGCGTTCACCTCGACTTCCCCTTCTCGGCGGCGTCGAGCAAGCGGGGTGCCGAGCTCGTCGCCGCGATCAAACGCGCGCTGCCGGGCAACGTTTTCGTGTCGATCTCGCTACGCGCGTCGCCCGGCTCGGAGGAGGAGCGGAAATCGCTCACGCCGCTCGCCGCAGAGGCCGACGCCCTCGCGGCCTTCGTCTTCGGGCCGGAGGGCCGAGCCGACTCGGCCGCGATCGATGGGCTGCGCCGGCCCTGGTGGGCGGTCTATGGCGCCGCCGCCCGCGGGAGGCGCCTGCCCTCCGGGGAGCCCGTTCCGGAGCGCTACCTGGATGCCCTTTCGGGCGACGCCCGCGTCGATTTCGAGAACGACCTGTCCGTCGACGACGCGGCCGTCACCGGATTTCACCTGACAGCGCGAGCACCCGTGCGCCTCGAGGGGCTCACGCTCGACCCGGGGGAGCGGGTGACGTTCCGACTTCCCGCTCTGCCCGAGATGATTTTTCAGCTCGGCGCGAACCTCGCCGGCAAGCGCTTCGGGCGCGGCCGCATCCTCCTCTTCGAGGGCACCGCGGACGCGGACCGGGTCTTTCCGCTCGCCGCCTTCGAGGACGTTCTGCTCGGGCGCTCCCTCGCTCCGGTCCTCGAGGTGTCCGTCCAACCGGCCGGGAACCGCGCCGTGATCGTGGAAGCGGTCAATCGCGGGCCGCACGCCTCCATGGTGTCGCGCATGTCGAACTGGGTGGAGGTGGATCTGGCGCCCGGACACGCCTCGGACGTTCAACTCGGCGGCTTCGACCGCTACGAGGTCTACGACGCCTCGGGGCGGCCGGTGACTCCGGGGCGCGCCACGCGCGTTCGATTCTACGAGACCCTCATCGCCCCCGGCGAGACGATCTCTCCGGCCCGAATCGTGGTGCGCGGAGGACTCCCGCCGGGCTGCTGCCGGCATCGCCTGCGCCTGATCGCCGCGGCCGGGCCGGAGGCCGCGACCGACTGGACAGCCCCGCCGCCGACTCCCGTGCCGGCGAAGGCTCCGCCTATGAGGTGGCGGAAGTAGGATCGCGCCGCCGGAAGAGTCCGGCGAGCTTCCCGAATGGCCCCGAGAGGACGAAGACCAGCGCCAGTACGGCCAGCGCGATCTCCGGCTGGAACGCCACGATCGCGAAGAAGAGCGCGATCGCCGGAAGGATCCAGGCCGGGCGCCGGCGCTTCAGGTCGAGGTCCTTGAACGAGCGGTAGCGGATCGTCGAGATCATCAGGTAGGACAGGATGATCGTCAGGCCGAGCAGCCCGCCCATCCACAAGCGCGAGACCAGGCGCTCCGGCGTCGCCAGGACGATCGTGGCGATGGAGCCGGCGGCGGCGGGGATGGGCAGCCCGACGAAATACCGCTTGTCCGCGACGTGCGTCTGGATGTTGAACCGCGCCAGCCGCATCGAGCCGCATACGACGAAGAGGAACGAGGCCATCCAGCCGAGCCGGTGGAAGTCCGCGAGCCCCCAGGAGTAGGCGAGCACCGCCGGCGCGACGCCGAAGGACACGAGGTCAGCCAAGGAATCGTACTCCTCTCCGAACTTCGAGGTCGAGTGCGTCAGCCGCGCGACGCGGCCGTCCAGGCCGTCGAGGATTCCCGCGGCGATGATGAGGACCGCGGCCGTTTCGAAGGTTCCGCGAATCGAGCACCAGAGCGACAGGTAACCGCAGAAGAGGTTGCCGACGGTGAAGAGCGTCGGAAGGATGAAGAGCCCGCGGGAGAGCCGCTCCCGGGAGATGCCGGCCAATTCAGGCGCCCCGGGTCCAGCGGACGATCGCGCTGCGGCCGGCCTTCACCTTGCCGCCCTTCGCGACCAGAACGTCGGCCCCGTCCGGGATGAAGAGGTCCACGCGCGAGCCGAACTTGATCAGGCCGATCCGATCGCCGCGGCGGACCTCGTCGCCTACCCGCGGATAGAACACGATGCGGCGCGCGAGCGCGCCGGCGATCTGCTTGAAGGTCACACTCCCGCGCTCGCCGGCGAGCGTGATCCGCGTCTGCTCGTTCTCGAGGGAGGCCTTGTCCTCGAAGGCCGCCATCTTTCGGCCCCGTACGTACGCGTAGTCGGCCAGGCGTCCGGAGACCGGCGCGCGATTGACGTGGCAGTTGAAGACCGACATGAAGATGGAGATGCGGCGGCGAGCGCCGGCCGGCGCCTCGGGCGCCTCGCCGATGGAGAGGACGGTTCCGTCCGCGGGAGAGACGATCGTATCGTCGCCCCCCTCAGGCGTCCGATCGGGGTCGCGGAAGAACTGGATCAGGAAGAGGGTGACGGCGCCGAAGAGGCCCGCCGCGAGGGGGTGGCCCCAGAGCGCGGCAATCCCCCCGGCAGCCAGCGGAGGAGCGATGAAGACCCAACCTTCCCGGGCAATCGGGATCCTCAGTGCGCGACCCCCTCGCGGTGGTGGCGGACGATCGCTTCCATGCGGTCCTTCAGGGAGAGCTTCTCCTTCTTCAGGCGCTTCTCCTCCAGCTCTTCTTCTTCGGAAAGGCGAGACTTCGCCGCCAGCACGAGGAGACGTTCCTCGTGGATCCGATGCTCCTCGTGCAGGCGGCGGAACTCCGGATCGGCAACATTTGATTCCTCTCCGTTTTCCATCGGGTCAAACCTCCTTGTGTAGTTTTCGGGGAGAGGGACAGGCGGGATCACGGCCTAAGTCTAGCTCCGGGGTGCGCGGGATTCAACGGGGGGAAAATCGGCAGGCGGCGCAAGGGACCGTGTCACGGCTTTCCGGGGCTCAAAGGCAGAATGAGGACGAACGCGTCTTCGCCGTCCTGGTAGTACGTGCGCCGCCGATACGCTTCGGTGAAACCGTAGGATCGATAGAACTGACGGGCCGCGGCGTTTGTCACCCGGACCTCGAGCGTGAGGGCGGCCGAGCCCATCGCGCGGGCGCGCGAAAGGGCGTCTTCGAGCAGCAGGCGGCCGAACCCCTGCTGGCGCAGGCCCGGATCGGTCGCGATCTTGTTGATGTGGAACTCTTCGTACAGGGAGACGGCGAAGAGGTATCCGCCGATCCGCGGCTCCTGCCCGTCGTCGCGCGCGAGCACCCGGATGTAGCGGTGCGGCTCGGCGATCTCGCTCGAGAAGAACTCCTTCTTCCAGGGAACAGGAAACGACTGGGCCTCGATTCGGACGACCTCGTCCAGATCGAAGGGCCCGGCCGCGCGCAGGCGGTAGGGCGAGAGCCGCGGCTCACGAAGGGCCACGCTTCTCCTCGGCGGCGCTCGGCCGCGCATAGATCGCGGCAATGGACGAGCCGCCCCCGCGCGGCGCTCGAGCGACCGCGAGGGCGAGAGCCGCGGCGACGCGCGTGCCCTCGGAGGCGGCGAGCTCGCCCGCGAGATCCACGGGCAGGGCGACGACGCGCCCCTCCCGCACGAGGCCGGGGGCGTCCTCCCGCTTCACGAGCCGAGCCGGCGCGAGCGACCGGGCCCGGGCCCCGTCGAGGGCGAAGGCCTCGCAGACGATCTCCCCCCGTCCCGCGTCGATCGCCGCGACGACGCGCCGGGAGGCGCCCCCGCGGGCCGACTCGGCCAGGGCTTCGAGCGTCGAAACGGTTTCGACCGGGATTCCGAGTGCGCGGCCGAGGCCCCAGGCCGTGGCCAGGCCCACGCGGACTCCGGTGAAGGAGCCGGGTCCGGCGCAGACCGCGATGCGCGAGCAATCCTCGAGACGGAGGCCCGAAGCGGACAGGATGCGCTCGACGGCGGGCAGCAGCTCCTCCGACGCCCGGCGGTCCGACGAGAGAGGCTCCTCGAAGAGCCGTCCGTCAGCCGCGAGGCACACGGAAGGGCTCGGGCTGGCCGTGTCGAACGCAAGGACGTTCATGCTCGTGCGTAGCCTCTGCGCCGCGCCTTTCCCATGCGATTATGCTAGCACCGGCGTGAGCGCATCCGTTCCCCGCGTGACCCCGATGCTCCGGCAGTACTTCGAGATGAAGAGCCGGGTCCCGGACGCCATCCTGCTGTACCGCATGGGCGACTTCTACGAGATGTTCTTCGATGACGCGCGCGATGCCGCGCCCCTCCTCGGCATCGCGCTGACGGCCCGCCACCGGGACTCCGACATCGAGGCGCCGATGTGCGGCGTGCCGCATCAGGCCGTGGATCGCCACATCGCCAAGCTCGTGGCGGCGGGGCGGAAAGTCGCCATCTGCGACCAGGTCGAGGACGCGCGGGCCGCTAAGGGCCTGGTCCGGCGCGACATCACGCGGGTCGTGACGCCGGGGACCGTTCTCGACCCGGAATCCCTGGTGCCGAACGCGCCGTCCTACCTTGCGGCCCTCCTCCCCGAAGGGCCGGAATGGGGGGTCGCCTTCCTCGATCTCTCGACCGGACGCTTTCTCGCCGGAACCGTGCCGGAGCGGCGAGTTCCGGACGCCCTGGCGCTCTTTCGTCCGCGGGAGATACTCCTGCCCGAGGGCGCCGCGGATCCGGATTTTCCGGCCGCCCTCTCGCGGCGGGACACCGGCTGGTGGGCGAGTGCCGCCGCCGCGCTGCCGGAGACGGGCGGTCTTGCGGCGCCGGCCCGCGCCGCGGCCGCCGCCGCCCGGGCCTACGCCAGCCAGATGCGGCCGGGCGGACTCGCGCACGTCGGCGCCCCCTCCCCGCTGTCTTTCGACCGCCGGATGGGGCTCGACGCCTCGGCCGTGGCCACCCTGGAGATTTTCGAGTCCTCCGACGGCTCGACCTCGCGGAGCCTCTTCTTCGAGCTCGACCGCACGCGCACGCCGCTCGGCGCGCGGGCGCTGCGGGAAGTTCTGGCGCATCCCTTCCTCGATCCGGTGGAGCTCGAGGCGCGGTGGGATGCCGTGGAGGAGCTCGTGCGGCGCGGCGACGCGGCCGGGGCGCTGCAGACGGCGCTCGACGGCGTCGGCGATCTCGAACGGCGATTCGCGCGGATCGCGGTGGGGAGCGCCGGGCCGAGGGAGGTCGCGGCCCTGGCGGCCGGCCTCGAAGCCGTGCCGGCCGTCGCAGCGGCGGCGTCGGTCTTCTTCGGCGCGCGCCTGCTCTGGCTGATCGACACGATCCCCGACACGTCCGACTGCGTGGCTCGGGTGAAGGCGACCCTCGCGCCCGATCCTCCGGTCCTCCTGTCCGCGGGCGGCGTGATCCGGGAGGGCGCCGACGCGGAGCTCGACGGTCTGTGCGCCCTGCGGCGGGACGCGCAGAGCGCCTTGTTGGCGATCGAGGCCGAGGAGCGGCGCCGCTCCGGGATTCCGACGGTCAAGGTGCGCTTCAACCGCGTCTTCGGATACTCGCTGGAGGTCGGCAACGCGCACCGCGACAAGGTGCCGGCCGACTGGATCCGCAGGCAGTCGCTGGCCAACGCCGAGCGCTTCATCACGCCCGCGCTCAAGGACCTCGAGGAGAAAATTCTCGGCGCCGAAGACCGGATCGGGGAGATCGAGTCGCGGCTCTATGCGTCGCTCGTAGCCGACCTCTCGAAGGCGGGAGAGCGCATCGCTAAAACGGCGGCGGCGGTCGGCGAGCTCGACCTTTTCGCCTGCCTCGCCGAGGTCGCGCGCGCGGGCCGGTGGGTGCGCCCGCGGCTTTCCGACACGCGGCGACTCTCGATCGCGGAAGGGCGGCACCCGCTCGTCGAGCGGCTGCGCCGGGAGGAGCCCTTCGTTCCGAACGACACGGACCTCGATCCCGAGCGACGCATCCAGCTCGTCACGGGCCCGAATATGGGCGGCAAGTCCACATACCTGCGGCAGGTCGCCACGATCGTGCTCCTGGCGCAGGCGGGCTCCTTCGTGCCGGCCTCGAGCGCCGAGCTCTCCCTCTGCGACCGGATCTTCACGCGTGTGGGCGCCGCGGACTACCTCTCTCGAGGCGAGTCCACGTTCATGGTCGAGATGCTCGAATCGGCGGCGATCCTCCGGGAGGCGACCCCGAAGAGCCTCGTCATCCTCGACGAGGTGGGGCGGGGAACCTCCACCTTCGACGGCCTCTCGATCGCGTGGGCGCTCCTCGAGTACCTCCACGACACGCCGTCGAAGGCCGCCTTCGTGCTCTTCGCGACCCACTATCACGAGCTGACGGAGATCGCGCTCGTCAAGCCTGCGGTCGTCAACGCGACGATGGCCGTCAAGGAGATCGGCGGCCGGGTCGTCTTTTTGCGCAAGGTCGTCCCGGGCGCGGCCGACCGGAGCTACGGCATCCAGGTAGCCGAGCTCGCGGGGCTGCCCGCGGAGGTCACGGAGCGGGCCCGGGAGGTCCTCGGAAACCTCGAGAAGCAGGAGCTCGACGTGGAGGGCGCACCGGTGATCGCGCGCCGGCAGGGCGAGAGCGCGGGGAGCGGCCAGTTTCTCCTCTTCTCGGCCGAAGAGGAGCTGACGCTCGAGAAGCTGCGCGCCGTGGACGTCGGCCAGATGACTCCGGTGGCGGCGCTGTGCCTCCTCGACGCGCTACAGCAGAGGCTCAAGGGAAAGTGAGTTCGCGGCTCTTCGGGGTCGGAATCGCCGGGACCTCGCTCTCCGACGCCGAACGGGAGATCCTCGCCGCGCACCCGCCCTACGGCGTCATCCTGTTCCGGCGAAACATCGCGTCGATCCTCGAGCTCGAGGCCCTCGTTTCGGAGCTGCGGACAGCCGGAGTGGGCTGCCTCTTCCTCGATCAGGAGGGCGGGTCCGTCGACCGCCTCAAGGACGTGCTCGCGCCGGCGCCGTCGTTCCAGCGGGCCGCGCGGCTCGGACTCGCGCGGAGGGCAGGAGAGCTCGCGGGGGCCTCGCTCGCGCGCCTCCGCTTCGACGTCGATCTGGCGCCGGTGGTCGACCGAGGATTGCCCGCCGCGGGCGCGCGCGTTCTCGGCGAACGCTGCGCGTCGGAGGACCCGCGCGAGGTGCTGCGGGCGGCGGGGGAGTTTCTGGACGGCCTCCACGCGCAGGGCGTCGGGGGCTGCCTCAAGCACTTCCCCGGGCTCGGGCGCGCGAGGCTCGACACGCACCTGGCCCTGCCCGTGCTCGAGGCGGATCCCCGCGAAGAGCGGCTTGACCTCGAGCCGTTCGCCGGGCTCATGGAGAAGGCGCGGGCGGTGATGATCTCCCATGCCGCGGGGCCGGAGGGTGTCCCGGCCTCGCTCTCGGAGGCGGCTGCGACGACGCTCCTGCGCGGCCGCCTCGGCTTCACCGGCGCGGCATTCTCGGACGACCTCGAGATGGGCGCGCTCGACGCGTTCGGGGACCTGCCCGAGCGCTGCGCGCGCGCCTCATCCGCCGGCTGCGACCTCCTGTTCGTCTGTCGACGGATCGAGACGTACCCGGCCTGTGTCGACGCGGTCGAGACGCTCGTCCCGGGCCCGCGGCGCTCCGAGGCCGCCGGGCGCCTCGAAGACTACGCGGCGCATCTTGCCGCCCTCCGCCGCGCCGCGCCCCGGGAGGAAACTTCGATCGCGGGGCTGGCGGCGCAGCTTCGGAGATTCGGCGAGGCCTAGATTACAGCCGCGCTTGACGTTAGAACGGAACGTCGTCGTCGTAGGCGCCGGCCCCGGCGGTCGCCGGCTCCGGAGTGTCCGCCACCTCGCGGGCGGCCCCGACTCGGGCGCCGTCCTCGCGCTTGGACAGCATCACGACGTTGGACGCCTTGACCTCCGTCTTGTAGCGCTTCTGGCCGTTCTGGTCTTCCCAGCTCCGGGTCTGCAGGCTGCCTTCCACGTAGACCATCTTCCCTTTGTGCAGGTACTCGCCGCAGATCTGCGCGAGCTTCTCCCAGGCGACGATCTCGTGCCACTCGGTACGTTCCTGCTTGGCGCCCGACGCGTCCTTCCACGCCGTGGTTGTCGCGAGCGAGAACCGCGCGAGAGTCGTTCCCTGAGGCGTGGTCCGGATCTCGGGATCCTTGCCGAGGTTTCCGATCAAGATGACTTTGTTGACGCTGGCCATGTGTTCGCCCTCCTTTCAGGTGCTGAAACAATATTCCACTTCTTGCGGGACAGATGATGTCCGGGCAATCTGGGGTCAGGTCTGGCCCCTCGCCATGTCCGGTTGGCATGGAATCGCCGGCGCGAGTGCGAGTTACAGTGATGTCAGCTTGGATGGCAAAAGGCAAGACCTGACCCCCGAGATCGACGAGACCCGTGGGCGCCTGGTCCGCTCCGCCTCGACGATCACGCCGCTGACGCTGCTGTCGCGCGTCACGGGATACCTGCGCGACAAGGTCATCGCCGTCACGCTCGGCGCCGGGATGCGCTCGGACGCCTTTTTCGTCGCCTTCCGCATCCCGAACATGCTGCGGGAGATCATCGGCGAGGGGGCGATGTCCTCCGCGGTGATCCCGGTCTACGTCGGGGTGTCCGGAGAGCGTAGCGCCGAGGAGGCCCGCGCCTTCGTCGGGCGCGTGGCCGCCACGTTCGCGCTCCTTTTGGCGGGCATCACGGTCGTCGGGATCCTGGCTTCTCCCTGGCTGGTCGCTCTCCTGGCCGGACAGTTCCGACAGACGCCCGGGAAATTCGAGCTGACGGTGATTCTGAACCGCTGGATGTTCCCCTACATCCTGCTCGTGTCGCTCTCCGCGCTCTGCCAGGCGCTGCTGAACGCGCACCGCCGGTTCGCCGTCTCGGCCGCGGCGCCCATCCTGCTCAACGTCTCGATGATCCTGGCCGCCCTCTTTCTCTCGCCGCGGCTGGCGGAGCCGACCTACGGCCTGGCGGCCGGAGTGCTGCTCGGCGGGGTCCTTCAGATCGCGATCCAGGTGCCGCAGCTGACGCGACTCGCCGCCGTCGGGCGGCCCGCGCTCGGGTGGCGGGACCCGGCGGTGCGCTCGGTGCTCCTCCTGATGGCCCCCCGGCTGCTCGCCTACGGGATCGGCGCCGTCAACACGGTGGTCTCCACGCGGTTCGCGGCGGGGCTCGGCGACGCGAGCGTGTCCCACCTCTACTACGCCAATCGGCTGAAGGAGCTCGTCCTGGGAGGGTTCGCCGTGTCGGTCGCCACGGCGATCCTGCCCCTGCTGTCGCAGCAGGCGCTGTCGCCGAACCGCGAGCCGTTCAAGGAAAACCTGGCCTTCGCCTTGCGGCTGATCGCGTTCGTCACGATCCCGGCCAGCGTCGGCCTCATCGTCCTGAAGGTTCCGATCGTCCGCGTCCTCTTCCAGGGCGGGCGCTTCCAGGGCGCCGATACCGCCGCGACCGCCGGAGCGCTGGGTACGCTCGCGGCGGGACTCTTCTTTTTCGCGGGGATTCGCGTGATTGTGCCGGCGTTCTACGCCTTGAAGAACACGATTCTTCCGGTGACCGCAGCCTTCGCGGACGCGATCACGTTCCTGGTTCTCTGCCTGGTGTGGACGAAGCCGTTGGGCCTCCCCGGCATCGGGCTGGCGGCGTCGGCCTCGGCGGCCGTGAACGTGACCGTGCTGCTCGTCGCATTGCGGCGGCGCGAGGGGCGGCTTCGCGGCCGGCAGATCGCGGCCTCGCTCGTCCGCGTGCTCGCCGCCTCCGCGCTGATGGGCGGACTTCTCCTAGCGCTTCTCCGGTTCGTGCCGGCGGCGCGGATCGCCGGATGGAGGGGCGCGGGGATCCTCGCGTTCTTGATCGGCGTGGCGGCTTTCTTCTACTGGCTGGCGGCGCACCTGCTCGGCGCCCCGGAGCCCGGGGAGCTCCGGCGCGTGGCGCGGCGCCGGGTTCGATGAAGCTCGTCATCCAGCGCGTCTCGAGCGCGAGCGTGCGCGCGGACGGGCGCGAGACGGGCCGGATCGCTCTTGGCTTCCTGGTGCTCGTGGGCGCGGAGACCGGCGACACGCTCTCAGGCGCCGAGGAGGCGGCCCGCAAGGTGGCCGGTCTGCGTGTCTTCGAGGACGCGGGGGGGAAGATGAACCTGTCCCTCGCGGACGTGGGAGGCTCCGTCCTGGTCGTGTCGCAGTTCACGCTGGCCGCCGATCTCTCGCGCGGCCGCCGGCCCGGTCTGGAAAGGGCGCTCCCCGCGCGCGAGGCCGAGCCGCTCTACGAGCGCTTCGTGGCCGCGCTCGAAACGCAGGGGTTGCCCGTCTCGACCGGCGTGTTCGGCGCCGCGATGCAGGTGTCGCTGGTCAACGAGGGGCCGGCGACGTTTCTCCTCGAGGTGTAGGAGGCCACCGCCGGCGGATCGCTAGATCTGCTCGATCGGCTTCGGCGAAAAGCAGAGCAGAAACACCGCGACGCACAGGAGGGCGACGAGCAGACTCCCGAAATCAAGGGGCTCCGCGTCATCGTCGACCGGCGGATGGACGAGACCCATCAGGAGCACGGCCGCCACGGGAAACACGATCCAGATCGCCGAGCCCGCGATCCCAACCAGAACGCACAGCCCGAGAACGATCCCCGACACGATCGGCTGCCGCCGCCCGACGGCCGCGCGCAGGACGTGTCCGCCGTCGAGCTGGCCGAGGGGCAGCAGGTTCAGAGTCGTCACGAGGAGCCCGAACCACGCCGCCATGAAGGTCGGGTGCTCGTGCACCGTCGCGCTCGAGTAAGGCGAGATGCCGGCCCAGCGCTGCGCCCACTGCACGATCAGCGGGTAGTGGAAGAGCCAGGTTCCGGCCGTCAGCGGCGTCGTGCTGGGCCGCGGATGCGCCGCTCCGTAGAGAAGAAAGGGGATCGTCGCGACGAATCCTGCCAGCGGCCCCGCCGCTCCGACGCTCAGCAGGACGCGCTTGCTGCGGATCTGTTCCTTGATCCGAATCAGAGCTCCAAAGGTTCCGATCGGGAACAGAAACGGAGACGGGATGAAATAGGGGAGTGTGACCGCGAGGCCGTAACGCCGGCACATCACGTAATGCCCGAGCTCGTGCACGCCGAGAATCGTCAGGAGAGGAATCGAGAACGGCAGGCCGTCCGCGAAGCGCCCGCCGAGCAGCGGCCCTCCCCCGGGCGTGTAGGCGGCGCCTCCCGCCAGCGTCGTCGTCACGAACGTTGCGACGAGGAGAGCCAGGTGGAAGAGCGGGTGCTCCCGGACGCGGCGCCACCCGCGCTCCGGGGGCGGCGGCGGATCGGCGAAGGGGCCCTCGGGGCGCGAGGAGCCGCTCAGCGCTCTATTCCGCCGGCACGGCTCTGCGCAGCTCAAGGAGAAGCCGCGCGAGCTCGCTGCCGAGGGAGCTCGACGCGATCTCGAGGGTGCGATAGTCCCCGGCGGACATGGGCGCCCCGAGGCGGTCGGTGTACAGGAAGGCGACGAGCCGGTCCTTGATTCGGACCGGGTACACGGCGCATGCGGCTCCGGCGCGGTCCCCCAGGAGGGATGCCAGCGCCGGCGGAATCAGAGCACGGCTCACGACTCCGCGGTGGGCCGCTCCCGAGAGCTTCACGAAGGCGAACACGGACGGCTCGCCCCACTCGATGCGAAGCCGCGACACGGATTCACGGGAGAGTCCTGCGCCGTGGCCCCACCAGCCCTGCACCGAGTCCTGTGCCGCGAGAAGCAGCAGCGAGCGCGGAAAGCGCTCCGACAGCGCGTCGAGGGCGGACTCGGCAATTCGATCGCGGGCCGGCGACCGCTCGACCGGAGGGGCATCGGCTTTCGGCCGCGCGGGCGCCGCCTGGGGAGGCGGAGGTCGAGGCGCCACGGGCTCGGGGCGGGGCGGGGGCGCTTCGTCCATCCAGAGCGAAGCCGCCAGCTCTTCCGGCGTCACGGCGCGGGCCGGCGCGAAGTCGGGTAGAAAGTCCGGCCCGTCGGCGAGCTCGCCTACGGCGAGCTCCGCGGAGATGAAAGGAGCCGCGTAAGCGGCAGGGCGCAAAGCCTCGTCGTCCAGCCTCGCGGCCGCGATCGGGATTGCGCGGACGTTCTCGCTCGTTACCGGGGCGGGAACGCCGTGAAGAGGCCGGCCGAACAGGGGAGCGCGCATCGTGGCCCGGGTGCGGTAGAGGCGGCGCTCCTCGTTGCGCTCGAGCTTGTGGAGCACGCTGCGGAACTCGATGGGGACCGGGCGGCCGTAGAACAGGTGGAGGGCCTGAAGCAAGCGCACCTCGGTGATCACGGCGGGAATCACCGGCCGGTTCGTGACCGCAGAGACCTCGTCGACGGCGGCGAGGTTGGAAGGGTTCTTGAACGCCACACGCACCCCGCGCCCCTCCAGTCCGTACGGAATCGCGCCCAGACGCACCGCAGCGCGCTCGGTCAGGAGGCGCACGATCTGCGGCGAAGCCCGGAGGAGCTCGGGCCACGTCACGAAGTCGCAGCGATGGATCGCGGAGAGGGCCTTCAGGAGGCTGTCCTCGCCGAGCAGGTCCCGGTCGAGGAGGATTGTTCCCAGACGGAACGGCTCTCCCGTGTGCCTCTGAAAACCGAGCGCGCTCTGCAGGGCGACTTCCGAAAGGACGCCCTCGGCTATCAGGAGCTCGCCGATGCGGGCCATGGGGTCATTCTACTGCTACGGCAAGTCCCGCAGATCCTTGCCCGGCTTGAAGCGGATCGTGTTTCCAGGCGGAATCGACACCTCCACTCCTGTTTTGGGGTTGCGGCCGATGCCGCGCTTGCGCCGTTTGACTTGAAACACGCCGAAACCGCGCAGCTCGATGCGGTCTCCCGCGCCGAGCGCCGAGCGCATGGCCTCGATGACCGTCTCGACGGCCGTGGCCGCTTTGGCCCGCGGGATCTGGGCGAGATCCACTACGCGGTCGACGATGTCAGCTTTGATCATGGCTCCTCCGGGATTGATACGGATTATATAACCTGCTTTTTCTTCAATCGGATGGAGGCAGCCAGGGCGGCCGCCGTCGACGCGGCGAGCTCCCGCGCGTAGGTCAGGTCTGCCGGCGTGGCTCCCTGGGATCCCCCGCATTCCGCGTAGAAAAAGGCGACGGCCTTCTCCCGCATGAGGACCGGCTGAACCACGCACTCGGCGGGCCAGCCGCCGAGTGCCGCCACCATCGCCCGATGGCGGGGGAGAGGCGGCAACGGCCCCAGATAGAAGGTGCGGCTCATCCGCACGTTCAGGAAAATGGAAGGCTCCGTCCAGGGGAGCTCGAGCGCGCGCAGCGCTTCCGCATCGACCCGATCCCCCGAGCCCGCCAAGCCCGTCACGCCGTCGGGGCGGACGGCGAACACGGCGCTCTTCGGAAACCTACCGGCGAGCGCCTCGAGGGCCGCCTGGAAGATCGCGTCCCGCCCGCGAGCGGCGAGGATGCCGGGGAATTCCGCGGACGGCGGAGCGGAGATTCGCATGCCCTGAGCAAGGGGTGGGGCAACGGCGGGAGGAGGGGGTGTCCTCCAGGGCGAGGCGGTCTCGAGCGGCGTCGAGGCCAGCTCGGGGGGTGGGGCGTGCCGGGGTCGATGCGATTCGTCCGGCTGTCGGGGCCGCGCGCCCGTCGACGGCATCTCCTCCCAGGGGATCGATTCGAGCTCCTCCTGGAAGGCGTCGGGAGAGTAGGGCTGTCCTGCCCAGCCGATCCCGGGCTCGTCCGGCATTCTCCAGGCCTGGAAGGAAGAGGCGGGGTCCTCGTCGGTCGGGGTCTGCGGGGGAGAGCCGGCGGGTAGCCGGGTCTGGACAGGCGAGAAATCCGGGGGCGGCGGAAGGGGTTTCTTGATGACCTGCGGCACGATCGGCCGGGTCAGCTTTTCGGCCAGAATCGCAAACCGCGGCGTGCGTCGCTCGCCGTAGTACTTCTCGAGAGCCTGGTAGAGGCGGACCTCCGGAGCCGTCGCAGGGACGATCTTCTTGCCGGTCACGAAGAACAGCTCGTCCAGGACGCGGAGATTCGACGGATCGCGCAGGGCGATCCGGAGAAAGCCCTCGCCGAGCTCGACCGGGACGGCCGAGTGCCGGATCGCGAACTTCGCGGGCAGCGCCGCCGTGATCGCCGTCGAGAGCGAGCCGAGCACGCGCCACGGGATGTACCGGCAGCCGTGCTGATCCGCGAGAGCCTTCCCGATGTCGTCCTCGACGGCCGAGCCCTTTTCCAGGAGCAGCGTGCCGAGCCGCCCTCCGGCGAAGCCCTGGGTGGCGAGCGCGCGATTGACGGCCTCCTCGCTGACCGCGCCGGCTTGCACCAGAAGGACACCGAGGCGAGGCATGACGACGATTATCGCGTGGCGGGCGGCGAAAGAAGCCGCTCGTCGCCCGGCGCGTTCTCCTCCCAGTACCGGGAGCGGCGGGTCAGGGTCCGCTGGAGCGAGCCGCCGTCGCTGCGGTCCCAGCGCACGAGACGGTGGGGAAAGCCGGTCTCGAAGTCGAAGGTGTCGGTCTGGGCACCCCGCCGGAGCGATACCCGGTACACCGACGGCGACTGCGCGGGGCGTGCCACGTCGAGGCGCGCTTCCTCGACGGCGGGCGGCAGGGGCCGTGAAGAGAAGACGCTGCCGACGACGCGAAGCGTCCCAGAGCGGGTGCGCTCGAAGTCGAGGCCGCGCAGCGCGAGAGGGAGCGCGTCGTAGAAGACGGCGTCGCCGGGCGCGAGCGCGACTTCGATGTCGCCGGGCACCTGGAAGTAGGAGCGTATGGAGAGTGCGGCCCGGTCCGATCTCCACTCCGCGAAACTATTGCCGCACCACTCGTGGCTCGTCATCGTCAGCTTGACCGGCGCGAGGCGATCGGCGTCGAGAAACGCCGAGAGCATCTGCTGGTCGCTGGAGACGCCCGTCGGGATGTCGCGGACGTGATTGAGCTTCAGGACCCGTCGCGTGCTCGGCTCCTGCCGTGGACGATCGGCCTTCACCAGCTGCCCCGGAAGGAGGTCCTCGGCGACCACGATCAGCACTGACCGCGAGGACCGGGTGACGCCGTAGCGCAGGTCGCGCGATTCGTACACGGAGACCTCGGCCATACCGTCGTTCCAGAGCGCGGCGCGTCCGAACCCGGGTTTCCACGACACGGCGGCCTCGGCCGCGGCCGGCAGGGCCAGAGCCAGGAGCGGCACGAGAAACGGCATCGATCCTCCTTCGCGCAGCCCCGGAGGGCGCGATGGCTCAGAGCATACCGCCGGAGGACCGGCCTCGGGACGGGATGCCCGAGCACCCGTGCTACATTCCCGAGGTGAAGAAGCCGGTGTTCCTTCTGGCTACGGTGCTCGCCGCCGCGCCCGGTCTCGCGAACGCGGGCGACCTCACTGAGAGCCGCAAGAGCTTCCTCGCGGCGCGCTCGGCAATCGCCGACGGCCGCTACCAGGAGGCGCTGGCTCTCTACCGTAAGGTGCTCGTCCAGATCCCCGCCGATCCGATCGTGCGCCTCGAGTACGGGCAGCTGCTGCGGGACCTGAACGTGATGGACGAAGCGGCGCGGGAGGCGCGCGAAGCCGTGCGGCTGGACCCCCAGCTCCCCGAAGCGCGGCGGCTACTCGGAGCGCTCGAGCTGTCGGCGGCGGAGAAGGACCCGTCCCGGCTCCCGGAGGCGATCGAGCAGCTCTCCGCGGCCCGGCGCCTCGCGCCGGCGGACATCGTGACGTCCGTGAGCCTGGCCCGCGCGCTTCTCGCCGCCGACCGGCCGGCCGAGGCCGCGGCGATCCTCGACGAGCTGCCGGAGTTCGGCAATCAGCCCATGATCCAGCGGCTGACCGCGGAGGCCAAGGCGCGGAGCGGCCGCTACAAGGAAGCCGAGGCGCTCTACCGCGTGCTGTCCGAGGCGGATCCCGGTGACCGGGAGATTGCCGCCGCGCTGATCGACCTCTACGAGGACCAGGACAAGCTCGACCAGGCTCTCGACGTGCTGCGCAGGCTCGAGCATCGCGATCCCGACAACTCCGCGATTCCGGAGCGGATCGTGCTCGATCTAGCCCGCGCGGGCCGCTTCTCCGAGGCCGAGGACAAGGCGCGGGAGCTGGCGGCCCGCCGCCCCGAGAATCGTGCGGCGCGGCGACTGCTCGCGACGGTGCTCTTCGAGCGCAGCGCGTCGGAGGAGGGTCGGACGATTCTGACGAGCCTGCTCGAGGCGGACCCCGACGACATGGCCACCCGCCGCACTCTCGCGGCCGAGCTCGTGCGCGAGCGCCTCTTCGACGAGGCCCTCGCCCTGTACGACGAAATGGCGCGGCGGGCCGGCGACGATCCGCGGCGCGCAGAGACGAAACATGCCGCGGCCGTCGAGAACGGCTTCATCGCGTACCTCCGAAAGAACTGGGTCGAAGCCCGCAGGATTCTCGCGCCCCGCGCCATCGATGGGTCCCGGGTGAATCCCCGCGCGGCCCGCATTCTGCTTGCGGCCGACCGCGACGGCGAAGACTTCGCCTCCGGGCTCGCGCTCGCGAAGCTTCTCACCGCGACCGATCCGCGCGAACCGGAGTGGGCGGCCGCGGCGGCGGAATTCGCGGACCGCCTTGGCGATCGCAAGGGCGCCGAGGCGAAACTGGGGGAGCTTGCGGCCTCCGGAGACCCGGACGAGATGCTGGCGGCGGCCGACGCCTACGCGCGCCTCAAGCAGCATGCGGCGGCGGCGCGGATCGCGCGCGAGGTCGTCGCGAAGTTTCCCGAAAACACCGAGGCGCAGTTCCGGCTGGCCTCGAGCCTGGAGCGCGCCGGCGAATTCGCCGAGGGCGAGAAGGTGTTCCTCGGCCTTCTGTCCGAGCGCCCCAACGACTCCGCCGCGCAGAACTACCTCGGGTACATGTGGGCGGACAGGGGCGTGCAGCTCGAGCGCGCGCGGGACCTGCTCGAGAAGGCGGTCGCGAGAGAGCCGCGCAACGCCGCCTACCTCGACTCGCTCGGCTGGGCGTACTTCCGCCTGGGCAGGCTCGACGCCGCCGAGAAGAACCTGAGGGAGGCGCAGCGGCGCGAGCCCGGCGACCCCACGATCGTCGAGCATCTCGGGGACCTCGAGCTCCTGCAGGGCAACATCGCCGGCGCCGTGCGCAGCTGGGAGAAGGCCCTGGAGCTCCGGCACGAGGAGCCCGAACGCGTCCGCGAAAAGCTGCAGCGCGCCCGGCCCCCCGTCTCGCAGCGGTGAACGAGCGCGCCCTCGTCCGCCTCGGCGCGGTCCTTCTCGTCCCGTTTCTTTCCGCCTGCGCCGCCCGAACCGCCGCGCGCCACTTCGCTCCGGCCTCGCCCGGGCAGGTGCGCGCGGCCCTGACGGCGTGGGCCGCCGCGGCCGACCGCGCCGCGTCTCTTCCGCCCTCCCGACTGCTCTATGACGCGCGCATGGCGAGTGGCGTCGCCTCACTGCCGGGCACGCTCGCGGTCACCTACGACGGGAGGCTGATCCAGCGCGCCTCCCTGACCGGGCCCTTCGGCTCGAAGATCGCCGAGTATGTCTCCGGAACCTTCACGGGCGAAGACCGCCGGGCACTCGTCGCGGACCCGGAGGCGCTGCGGTCGGTGCTGGCCGGGACCTGGTCCGGCGTCCCGTCGGGGGTGGCCGGCTGTGACGGGGCCGAGTGCCTGCTGGTCTGGAACGGCGCGACGTCTGTCGAGGGAGTCGTGGACGTCGAGGCGTCGCAGGTTCTCTCGCTCGTGATAGCGGGGCAGTCCGGGAGGCTCGGGGTCGTGTACGACGGCGCCGCGAATCCCTGGCCCGAGCGGATCGCCCTGCGCGAGGAGCGCTCCGCGCGGAGCCTGTCCCTGCGTCTAGCGGCGATCGAGCCGCTCGACGCCCCCGGAGCGCCCGACCCATGAGGCTGACTGCGATGGCCCCGGCGAAGATCAACCGGGAGCTCCGCGTCGGACGGCTCCGGGCGGACGGCTACCACGAGATCCGCTCGCGCATCGTCACGATCGATCTCGCGGACGGGATCAGCGCGGAGCCCGCCGATCGACTCGCGCTCTCCTGCGACGATCCGGCCGTCCCGTCCGGCGCCGAGAATCTGGTCGTCCGTGCCGCGGAACTGCTGGCGAGAGACGCGCGGATCGCGGCCCGCGCGCTGCTGACCCTCGACAAGCGCGTGCCGATGGGAGGCGGTCTCGGCGGTGGAAGCGCGGACGCGGCGGTCGCTCTGCTCCTGCTCGACCGACTGTGGAACCTCCAGACGCCGGACGACCGGCTCCGGGGCCTCGCGGCCCAGCTCGGAAGCGACGTGCCGTTCTTTCTTACTGGAGGAGAGGCCGAAGTGTCGGGGCGCGGAGAGATTGTGACCCCGGTAGAGGACAGTCCTTCCAAGGACCTGATCCTCCTTGTCCCGCCGTTCTCCGTCTCGACGGCGGCCGTGTATCGCGAATACGCGGGGCGGGGAACCCTTCCCGAGCGTCTGGAAATTTCCTCCGGAACCGGGTGCCGGTTTCTCGGGCAAAACGACTTGGCACCGGCCGTGCTACGGATAGAGCCTCGGATGGAGCCATATCTGGCAGCCGCCGCCGCGATCACGGGCGACTGGGTAATCAGCGGGTCCGGGGCGACGATCGTTCTGCACGGGGTTCGGCCGGGCGAGATGAAACGTCTCTCGGCCAGCGTGCCGTACGCGCGGGTGATCGCGTGCCGCACCCTGTCGCGGCCGGAATACCGGACTCGGGTGGGCTCCCCGGGAGGTCCGTCATGAATATCACGCAGGTCAAGGTGTTTCCCGTGACCGAAGAGAAGCTCAAGGCCTACGTCTCCATCGTGCTCGATAATTGCTTTCTCGTCTCCGATCTGAAGGTGATCCAGGGGCCCAACGGTCTCTTCGTCTCGATGCCCTCGAAGCGGAAGAAGAACGGCGAGTTCAAGGATGTCGCTCATCCCCTGAATCGGGAAACCCGCGAAATGATGGAGCGCCGCATCCTCGCCGAGTACGAAAAGGCGACTGTCGCCTCGCCCCCCGGCGCTCCGCCTCCGGCAGAAGCCCTTCTCAGTCCCGCGGAAAACGAAGCCGCGGGGTAAAATCGTCGGGATTGGGGCGTCGCCAAACTGGTAAGGCACCGGCCTTTGGAGCCGGCATTTCTAGGTTCGAGTCCTAGCGCCCCAGCCAAACGCGTTTGCACTGATCGTGATCGTCGTCGAGAGCCGCGAGCGGAGGTGCACGTCGGCTCGTTCTGATGGCTACCGCGCGGTCGATGGACCGCGTACAATCTCGCTCGCTTGGCCACGCACGCCTTCAACTACGGCGACCTGAAAATCTTCTCGGGACGCGCTCACCCGGCGCTCGCGCAGGAGATCTGCGCGTATCTCGGGATCCCGCTCGGCGAGCTCACGCTCTACAACTTTTCCGACGGCGAGGACTACTGCCAGATCGACGAGAACGTCCGCGGCGCCGACGTGTTCGTGATTCAACCGACGTGCTCGCCGGTCAACGACCACATGATGGAGCTGCTGATCCTGCTGGACGCGTTCCGGCGGTCGTCGGCCTCGCGCATCACGGCGGTCCTGCCGTACTTCGGCTACGCGCGGCAGGACAAGAAGGACAAGCCGCGCGTTCCGATCGCGGCCAAGCTCATGGCCGACCTGCTGACCGCCTCCGGCGCGGACCGCATCCTGACCATGGACTTGCACACCGCCCAGATCCAGGGGTTTTTCAACATTCCGGTGGATCATCTCTTCGCGGCGCCCGTTCTGCTGGACGCCATCCGGAAGCTCGAGCTCGACGATCTCGTCATCGTGTCGCCGGACGTCGGCGGCCTGACGCGGGCAAGGGCAATCGCCAAGCGCCTGGACGCTTCCCTCGCCGTCATCGACAAGCGCCGGACCGGCAAGAACGAGACTGAGATCTTGAACGTCGTCGGCGAGGTCGAGGGCAAGGACGTTCTGATCCTCGACGACATCGTGGACACCGCCGGAACCCTGGTCCAGGCCGAGGAGGCCCTGCGCCGTCAGGGGGCCAGTCGCACCTTCGCCGCCGCTGTCCACGGGGTCTTCTCGGGCCCGGCGCTCGACCGGA
Organism: Thermoanaerobaculia bacterium; assembly: GCA_046716885.1. Classification (GTDB taxonomy): domain Bacteria; phylum Acidobacteriota; class Thermoanaerobaculia; order UBA5066; family Gp7-AA6; genus DAHUXD01. The sequence goes on from JBKJWL010000196.1 coordinate 32,692, forward strand.
TCGAGGCCTCCGGACTGGAGTCCCTGCTCGTCACCAACACCATTCCGGTTGAGGCCGCGATGGCCCGATGCCCCCGGATCCGGGCACTCTCGGTCGCCCCCCTGCTGGGGGAGGCCATCCAGCGAATCCACGACGGGGCTTCCGTTTCTTCGCTTTTTGTGTAGAATCCGCCTCTTTGCGCGGGACTTCCGCGCGGAGTAGGCCATGAAAACGATCGAACTCAGCGTCGAGAAACGCTCGACGACCGGCAAGGGGGAAGCCCGGCGCACGCGCGGGGCCGGCCGGATCCCGGGCGTCGTGTACGGCGCGGGAAAGCCCACCGTCCCGATCTCGCTCGACCGCAAGGCCCTCGCGGACCTCTTTCGCGAAGGGGCCGGCGAGAATGCCATCTTCCTGTTGAAGCTCGCCGGGTCCGACCAGAGCCGACACGCGATGATCCGCGAGCTCCAGCGGGATCCAGTTTCTCGCAAGCCCCTGCACATCGACTTCGTGCGCGTCCTCATGGACGTCAAGGTCACGGTCGAGGTCCCCGTCGAAATCGTCGGGGTCGCCCGCGGCGTGAAGACCGACGGCGGCGTCCTCGACCTCGTCACGCGCGAAATAGAGATCGAGTGCCTTCCTTCGAACATCCCGGCGCACATCGCCGTGGACGTGAGCGAGCTCGGAATCGGAGACGCCATCCGCGTCTCCGACCTCCCGCCCATCGAGGGCGTCCGGATCGTGGACAACCCCGAGAAGGTCGTCGTCCACGTCGCCCACCCGACGCGTGAAGAGGAGCCGGTCGCCGCCGTGGCCGAGGGCGCCGCCGAGCCGGCCGAGCCCGAGGTCCTGAAGAAGGGCAAGGCCGTGGCCGAGGACGAAGAGGAAGAGAAGAAGGAGAAGGAAAAGGAGAAGTAGCCTCTGCGCGCGATCGTCGGCCTCGGGAACCCGGGGGACGACTACGAAACCAGCCGCCACAACGCGGGGTTTCGCGTCGTCGAGGCGCTGGCGGTGGAGGCGGGAATACGGATCCGGTCGCGCGAATGCTCTTCGCGCGTGGGCCGGGGAAGGATCGGGGAGGCCGCGGTGCTCCTCGCCCTTCCGCAAACGTTCATGAACGCCTCGGGCGAGGCGGTTCGAGCTCTTTCTCAAAAGCACAGCGTCGACCCTTCGGAGCTCTGCGTCGTCGTCGACGACATCGACCTCCCTCTCGGGACCCTGCGCCTGCGGGCGCGCGGCTCTGCCGGAGGACAGAAAGGGCTTCGATCGGTCATCGCGCACCTCGGCTCAACCGAGTTCCCTCGCCTGCGGGTGGGGATCCGGGGCGATCGATATTCCCGGCAGCGGGACCTCGCGGACTACGTCCTCGAGCCGATCCCGAAGGCCGAGCGCGAATTATTCGAAGTGAGCGTCGAGAGGGCCGTGGAGGCCCTCCGGCTCTGGCTGACGCAAGGGATCGACGCCGCAATGCGGCGAGCGAATCATTCACCTTCCTCTCCGGGCCGCCTCGACCCGGATTGACATCCAAGAGGAGAAAACCATGAGGCTGTACGACATCGTCGTGCTGGTCACCCCTGACCTGACCGACGACGACGCGGCGAAAGTCGCGGGCGAATACAAGAAGATCCTGGTCGACGGTGGGGCGACCGTCGTCAAGGAAGAGCCGTGGGGCAAGCGCCGGCTCGCCTTCCCCATCCTGAGAAAGCGCGAAGCCCATTACGTGTACTGGCAGGTCGAAGCGCCCCCGGCCGCGGTGGCCGAGGCCGAGCGCCGCATGGGGCTCTCGGACCAGGTGCTGCGGCACCTCGCCGTCCGCGTCGACGAAGAGCTCAAGCGCGCCGGCAAGATGGCCGAGCGCCTGAAGGTCAAGGCGGCCAAGCGTCCGCCTCGCCCGCCGGCCCCGCCCGCGGAGACGCCGGCCGAGAGCGCCGTTCCCGCCGAAAGGAGCCAGTCATGAGGATGGGCGGAGGGGGCGGAGGATCCGGTCGGGGCCCGGCAGGCCGGGGAGCGGCCGCGGGACGCGACGGCAAGGCCGGCCCGCGCAAGAAGTTCTTCGTGCGCCGCCGGAAGGTCTGCAAGTTCTGTGCGGAGAAGCTCGAGTACATCGACTGGAAGGACGTCAAGCTCCTGCAGGGATTCATACCGGAGCGGGGCAAGATCCTTCCCCGGCGCATCTCGGGAACCTGCGCGCTCCACCAGCGCAAGCTGCAGACGGCCATCAAGCGCGCCCGCTCGATCGCGCTGCTGCCGTACGCGACGGATTAGATCCCCTTGGGTCGGTAGACGGAAAACGGGAAACGCGAAACGGGAGACGGTCGATCTATCCCGGCTTCGTCGTCCGTCCTTCGTCTTGCGTCCCCAGAGCCCATGACAACTCCCGAAGCTCTCGCCGAGACTTCTCCTCCCGGAATGGGCCGCTTCGAGATTCCACTCGCGGCGCTCGCGGCCGCCGGCGCCTTCTCGGCGCTCTTCGTGGTGCCCCTGTTCGGCGCGCTCGGCGTTCCTTTCGCCGCCGTCCCCGTCGTGCGCCTCGCCCACCGCCGAGGCATCGTGGCGGCGATGCTGGCCTGCGCCCTGGCCGCCGCGATCGTTCTCGGACTCGGTTGGTCGACGGGAGGGCCCGGAGCCGGTCTGGCCATGGCCTTCCTCGCCGCGGGCGTGACGGCGCTGCCGACGGCGAGCGTCGGGTTTCTGAGGGCGGGGGTCGACCCGTCCCGCTGTTACCTCGGGCTCTGCATCGCGGGCTGCGCGTTCTTGTCGGCGACCTTCACGGTCTCCTCAAGCGGCCCCGGACCCTCGGTTTCCGCCGAAGTCGCCTCGACGTTCGACCGCCTGATACCGGCGGCCGTCGAGTCCTACTCCCGGTCGGGCGCCGATGCGGAGACGGTCGCCCGGATGCGGCAGACCCTGGAGGCGGCGAGGGAGTTTGCCCGACGCTACCTGTGGGGGATCTTTGGTGCGCTCTGGGTCCTGGGCGGTGCCGTCGCCTTCTACGCCGGCGCCCGGAGCGCCCGGCCGACCCCGACGGCCGAGGCCGCCCGTTTCGAGACACTGCGCGTTCCGGCCGCGGCGGCGGGACTCTTCGTGGCCACCGGAGCGGCGTTTGGCCTCCTGCACGGGGAGGGCAGGCGCCTGGCCGGCAACCTGCTCCTGCCGCTCCTGGCCTTGTTTTTCGTGACGGGTCTCTCTATCATCTGCCACTTCTTCCGCAGATGGTTCCGGATCCGGATTCTGCGGGCGGGTCTGTATGCCCTGGCCGCCTACTTTCCGATCAACGTCGGGGTGGCGCTCCTGGGACTCTTCGACTGGTACGTAGATTTCCGCCGACGGGGCGAGGGAGTAATCGAGAAGTCATGAAAGTCATTCTGGCCGACGACATCCGCGGGCTCGGACACCGGGGCGAAACGGTCACGGTCAAACCCGGCTACGCGCGCAACTACCTCTTCCCGCTGGGAATCGCCTGGGAGGCGACGGACGCCAACGTGCGCCGGCTCTCGGAGGAAAGGAAGAAGTACGACGAGAAGACGCTCCGCGAGAAGGGCGTCGCCGAAGAAGTGGCCCGGAAGGTCGAGGGCACGACCGTCGTGATTTCCAAGAAGGCGGGCGAAGAGAACCAGCTCTACGGTTCCGTGACCGCCGCCGAGATTGCTGACGCGCTGTCGGCCAAGGGAATCGACGTGGATCGGCGGCGCGTCGAGCTGGCCGAGCCCATTCGCCGGCTGGGGTCTCATACCGTGCACGTCCGTCTCCACCGGGACGTCGTCGCGACACTGAACGTGGAGGTCCAGTCCTCGAGCGCCGCCGCCTCCTAGCGCTGGCGCCCGGGCCCCGCGGCGCAACCGGCCTGGTGGCGGCGGGGCTCGGGATTCTCGCCGGTTGCGTTGGCTCAGGACGGATCAGCGCGGAACGGACGGCGGCCCCGCCGCTCCCGGCTCCGCGAGCTCGCCTTTTCTGGGCACGTAGAATGGCTGCTGGAGGGACCACGGGAGCTTCGCGATCTCCTGCGATCGGGAACTCCACTCCTCGGTCGGTTGCGAGCCGCTCACGAACGTCTCGAGCACGGGCAGGGGACTATCGGGCGTCGCCTTGAGCCCGGTCTCGTAGTCGACGGGCGTGAACACGATGTTCGGCGGCACCTCGAAGTTTTCCTGAGGATCGATCCGGCCCTGATCCTTCATCTTCTCGACGATCCGGATCCAGATAGGCAGGGCCACCTTGGCGCCGTCGGCGCCCCGCCCGATCGATTGGGTCTTCTGGTCGTTGCCCACCCAGACGCCGATCGTGTACCGGGGCGTCATGCCGATGAACCAGGCGTCGGTGTAGTCGTTGGTCGTGCCGGTCTTTCCGGCGATGGGCAACTTGAGGCGCGCGGCCGACGCGGCGGTGCCGCGCTGCGTGACGCCGCGCAGGATCTGGAGGAGCTGAAAGGCGGCTTGGGGAGTCTCGACCTCTCGCGCATCCGGGTGCGTCTGCTCGAGAAGGTCGCCGTTGGAGTCGGTGATCCTCTCGATGAGGTACGGCGGAAACGCGAGACCCTGGTTGGCGAACACAGAGTAGGCCGTGGTGAGCTCGAGCAGCGTGACCTCGAAAGCGCCGAGGGCCAGGGAGGGATACGCTTTCAGGTTCTGACGCACGCCCAGACGCCGCGCGGTTTCGATGACGTGCGACAGTCCCACCATCCGGGCCACTCGGACGGCGGGGACGTTGTACGAATGCTCGAGCGCCTTCCGCAAGGTCACGATCCCGTGGAACTTCCCGTCGTAGTTGTGCGGCCGGTAGGGCGGCTGGCGCGGATCGATCACGATCGAGAGCGGTCCGTCGAAGACCGTGTCCGCCGCGGTGAATCCCTGCTCGAGCGCCGTGAGGTAGACGAAAGGCTTGAAGGCCGAGCCCGCCTGCCGCAGCGCCTGGGTCGCGCGGTTGAACTTCGACTGCGTCCAGTCGGAGCCGCCCACCATGGCGCGGACGGCGCCGCTGGCGTTTTCGAGAATCAGCACGGCGCCCTGCTCGCGCGGGTCCTGGTCGAGGACGAGCGCGAGCGAGCCGTCCTTTCCCTTCGTCGCCGTGACGGTAATGAGGTCGCCTGGCTTCAGGATCTTCGCCGCCGAGGCCGCGCCCGTCCACTTCACTCCCGTGTTTGGCAAGGGGAGGACCCGCCCGCCGACGCGGACCTCGGCGCCCGGGCCCGACACTTTCATGACGACGCCGCGCAGCGCCGCGCCGTCCTCGAGCCGCGCGCCTTCCCAGGAGGGATCGACGTACGTCTCCAGCGAGCGGCGGCCCTCGGCGGCGAGATTTCGGAGTGGCTGTAATCCGTGCCGGCGGCTCACCTTGCGCAGCCCCCAGTCGAGGGCTTCTTCGGACCAGGCTTGAAGCTCGGGGTCGAGCGTCGACTCGACGCGCAGTCCGCGCGCGTAGAGGTCCTTCTCGCCGTAGGTCCTCTCGAGATACTGGCGGATCTCCTCGCAGAAATAGGGAGCGACGATCGACTCGGGGAGCGACGGAGCCGCCGGCAGCGGCTCGGCCTCCGCGGCGCGCCGCTCGGCTTCGGTGATGTAGCCGGCGGCCCGCATGCGGCGCAACGCCGTCGCCCGCCGCGCCTTCGCCAGGACAGGGTTGCGAAACGGCGATTGGTCCTCCGGGCGCTGCACGATCCCGGCGAGCAGTGCCGCCTCCGCGAGCGTCACGTCCTTCACGCCCTTCCCGAAGTAGTAGCGGCACGCGGCCTCGACGCCGTAGTTTCCGTGCCCGAGATAGATCTCGTTGGCGTACATCGTCAGAATCTGGTCCTTCGAGTAGCGCCGCTCGATCTCGAAGGCCACGAGCGCCTCGTTCACCTTGCGCGAGAGGGTCTTGCGGGGCGAGAGGAAGATGGCGCGGGCGAGCTGCTGGGTGAGCGTCGAGCCTCCCTGCGCGTAGCCGCCCTGCTGCACGTTCGTCATCAGCGCGGATACGGTCCGGGGAACGTCCACACCGCCGTGGCGGAAGAAGTTCTTGTCTTCCGTCGCGATCAGGGCATTGCGCACGGCGGCCGGAATCTCGGAGCGGGAGATCAGGATCCGGCGCTCGATGGCGTAGCGGGCGATGGTCGAACCGTCCCGGGACGTGATCTGGGTGATGATGTCGGGCCGGTATGTCGCCAGCTCCTCGACCCGCGGAACCCGGACGAAGTTGGTGGCGAAGGACCCGGCCACCGAGCCGAGCAGCGCGACGAGCACGACGGGGAGGATGACGACGGCGGCGCGCCGGGCGGTTCTCACCGAGCGATTGTGCGGCATCCGCTCCCGTTATGCTATAAGCGGCGGCTCACCCCATGGCCCGCGCGCCCCGATCCCCGTCATCGCCGACCGCCGGCAAGCCCGCCACATACCTCGAGGCTCAGGCCAGCGCCACCGGCACCTTCCGGCTCCAGACGGACTTTACGCCGCAGGGAGACCAGGGAGCCGCGATTGAGAAGCTCGTCGCGGGCCTGGCGCAGGGCCGTCCCGACCAGGTGCTGCTTGGCGTGACGGGGTCCGGCAAGACCTTCACGATTGCGAAGGTCATCGAGGCCGTCAACCGCCCCACTCTCGTGCTCTCCCACAACAAGACGCTTGCGGCGCAGCTCTACCAGGAGTTCCGGAGCTTCTTTCCCCAGAACGCCGTCGAGTATTTCGTGTCCTATTACGACTACTACCAGCCCGAGGCCTACGTGCCGCAGACGGACACCTACATCGAAAAGGAGACGTCCCGCAACGAGGAGATCGACAAGCTGCGCCTGGCGGCGTCCAAGGCCCTTTTCGAGCGGCGGGACGTCATCGTCGTCGCCTCGGTCTCGTGCATCTATGGTCTCGGCGCGCCAGACTCCTACTACGACATGCTCGCCACCCTCGAGGTGGGAGACGCCCGCGGCATGCCGGCCCTCCTCGCGCAGCTCGTCGAGATGCAGTACGAGCGGACGAACCTGGACCTTGCGCGGGGCAACTTCCGCGTGCGGGGGGACGTGCTCGAGATCCAGCCGGCCTACGAGGACACGGCGGTCCGCGTCGAGTTCTTTGGAGACGAGATCGAGAAGATCACCCGGACCGATCCCCTGCGGGGCACGCCGCTGCAGCGCCTCGACCGGCTGGCGCTCTATCCGCGCACCTTCTACGCGACGCCGCGCGAGACCCTGGAGCGAGCGATCGCCACGATACGCGTCGAGCTCGACGAGCGGCTGGCCGAGCTGACGAACGCCGGGCGCCTGCTGGAGGCCCAGCGCCTCCACCAGAGGACGATGTTCGACCTGGAGATGATGAAGGAGCTCGGCTATTGCAGCGGGATCGAGAACTACTCGCGGCACCTCTCCGGCAGGTCGGCGGGGCAGCCGCCGCCCACGCTGCTGGACTATTTCCCGCAGGATTTCCTGCTCGTCGTCGACGAGTCCCACGTGACCCTGCCGCAGGTGCGCGGGATGTTCCACGGCGACCGCGCCCGTAAACAGGTGCTGGTCGATTACGGCTTCCGGCTGCCGTCGGCCCTCGACAACCGCCCGCTGACGAACGAGGAGTTCCGGGAGCGGATCCGCCAGACGATTGCCGTCAGCGCCACGCCGAGGGCCGAGGAGCTGGAAAGGGCCGGCGGCGAGATCGTCGAACAGGTGATCCGCCCGACCGGGCTGCTCGACCCCGTCATCGAAATTCGGCCCGTGAAGGGCCAGGTCGACGACCTGCTCGCGGTCGTCCGCGAGGCGACGGCCGCCGGGGAGCGTGTCCTCGTCACGACGCTGACCAAGCGGATGGCCGAAGAGTTGACCAACTATTTTTCGGAAGTGGGCGTGCGGTGCCGCTACCTCCACTCCGACATCGAGACACTCGAGCGCGTCAACATCCTCTCGGACTTCCGGCGCGGTGTCTTCGACTGCCTCATCGGCATCAACCTTCTCCGCGAGGGCCTCGACCTGCCGGAAGTCGCCGTGGTCGCCATCCTCGACGCCGACAAGGAGGGCTTCCTGCGCAGCGAGACCTCCCTCATTCAGACCGCGGGTCGCGCGGCGCGCAACCTGAAAGGCCGAGTCTTGTTCTACGCCGACGCGGTGACCGATTCCATGAAGCGGGCGATCCAGGAGACTTCGCGCCGCCGGGTCATCCAGGAGGCCTACAACACAGAGCACGGCATCGTTCCCGCCTCGATCGTGAAGCAGGTCAACTCGCCGCTGGTTCGGATGTCGAACCTCGACTACTACGAGGTCTCCGTCCAGATGGAGCGCCCTGACCTGCCCGACGGCGACTCCGTGCGGCGGCGCCTGGCCGAGCTCGAGAAGCAGATGAAGGCGGCCGCGAAGGAGCTCGATTTTGAAAAAGCCGCGGCCTTGCGCGATGAGATACGAGCGTTGAGGGAGCTGGAAATCTTTCGGGCGTAGTGGCGGGGCCCGGTGACGGCCTGCCGCGAGGGCGCGCCTACGGAGCCCGCGGCGTGGGCGTCACGGTCGGCGCAATCGGATTGCGCTTGACGAAAATTCGTGCGGCGCGCTCGGAGGGGTCCTCCGAGATCGCGGGCCGGTCGATCCTGGGCTTCAGGCCTTCCTCGACCCCTGCCGAAACGGAGATGGCGGCGTTGCCCTGACCCGTCCTCGCATAAGGGGAAAAGGCCGTCGCGTCGGCCGGCCGGAGACCGAACGGGATCGAGCACGGAAGGGCGGCATTGCAGCGCGACAGCGGCACGATCTGGGCGAAGGCGCCAGGCGCGGCGGCGAGGAAAGCGACCGCGGCGAATCGGGCGCCGCGTCTCACAGCCAGTGGCATGCGCGCGCGAACCCGGCGATCACCAGAAGCAGCGCCGCCAGAGCCGCGGCCCAGACGGCCGTCCGCGACTTGACCGGAAGCGGCCGTTGCCGCGTGTAGAAACCGGTCTGCCACCGCTCGAGCTCCCGGCCGCACTTGGGGCAGACCGGCGTGCCCGGCTCCACCGGCGTGTAGCAGTAGGGGCACTCGTACATCGGCACGCGCCCATCATACCGAACCGCCCCGGGTCGAACCGCCCGGGCCTTTCCAGCGGCGGCTCCGGTCCGGGTTAAACTGATTTCGTGGTCGATCGGCGCGCCCCGGAGAATCTACCCGATTCCCCCGGCGTCTATCTCTTTCGGGGCGAGAAGGGCAAGCTTCTCTACGTCGGGAAAGCCTTATCCCTGCGCAAGCGAATCGCGTCCTATTTCAGCGGTGCGGCCGACGGCAAGACAGCGGCCCTCCTGCGGTCGTATCGCGACATCGAGACCATTGTCACCAACACGGAGCTCGAGGCCCTGCTCCTCGAGAACACACTCATCAAGAAGCACCGTCCGCGGTACAACGTCTGTCTGCGGGACGACAAGACCTACCCGTACATCAAGATCACCACGGGGGAGCCCTGGCCGAGGGCGCTCGTGACCCGGCGCGTGCTGGACGACGGCCACTCCTATTACGGTCCTTTCTGGGGGGGGCTCGCCCGGCGGATCATGCGGATGGTCACCCGGTACTTCCAGATACGCACGTGCTCGATCGAGATCGACGGCAACCTGCCGCGCCCCTGCCTGTACTACGACCTGCACGCCTGCCTGGGGCCCTGTGTGACCGGGCTGACGACACGGGAGGCCTACGCGGAAGCGGTCGCGGACGTCGTGCTGTTCCTGGAGGGGCGGAACCAGGAGCTCGAGGCGCGCCTCGAGCAACGGATGCTGGGAGCGTCGGCAGAGGAGAGCTTCGAGATGGCCGGCGCGTATCGCGACGCCATCCGGACGGTCCGGGAAGTGGCCGAACGGCAGGTCGTTCAATCCCTCAAGGGCGAGAACGTGGACGTGTTCGGCTTCTTCGAGTCGGGCCAGGACGTGGCCGTGGGCGTCCTCGTCGTCCGTGGGGGTGTTCTACAGGACAGGCGGGACTTCTTCTTCGAGAAGGCGCAGGAGATCGATCCTGCCGCATTCCTGAACGCCTTCCTTCCGCAGTTTTACGACGCCAATCCCTTTCTGCCGGCAGAGGTGCATCTGCCGGTCGCGATCGCGGATCCGAAGCTTCTCGAAGACTTCCTGGCCGCGCGGCGCGGCTCGAAGGTGGCTGTGCGCGTCCCGCAGCGCGGGGACGCCGCCGACCGGGTACGGCTGGCGGAGGTCAACGCGCGGGAGAGACATCGGGTCCGTTTTCGGCGCACGGGCGGCGACGAGGCGGTCGCCGTGGAACGCCTGGCGCGCGCCGTCGGCCTTCCGCTGCCTCCCCAGCGCATCGAGGCCTTCGACATCTCCCACCTGCAGGGCACCGACAGCGTCGCGTCTCTCGTGGTCTTCGAGGAGGGCCGGCCGAAGAAGTCGGACTACCGGCTCTTCAACATCGCCGCCCAGAACCTTCTCGAGCCGGACGACTTTCGCAGCATGGCGGAAGCCGTGGAGCGCCGCTACCGCCGGGTTCAAGCGGAGGGCACAGCGCTGCCCGATCTCGTGCTCGTGGATGGCGGGAGAGGCCAGCTCCAGGCGGCCCTCACCGCGCTCGACCGCGTCGGCCTGGAGCTGCCGGTCATCGGCCTGGCCAAGCGCGAGGAGGAGATCTGGGCGCCGGACCGGCCGGAGCCGATCCGCCTCTCGCGAAAGGACCCCGCCCTCCAGCTCATCCAGCGCGTGCGCGACGAGGCGCACCGCTTCGCGATCGCGAGCCACCGCAACCGCCGCGGAAAGCGGATGCGGCAGACCGGCTTGACCGAGATTCCCGGCGTGGGTCCGGTCCGCGCGCGCCTGCTCCTCCGGCGCTTCGGGTCGGTGCGGGGCCTGCAGGGCGCGGATCCGCGCGAGATCGTAGCCGCCGTCGGCCCCTCGACGGCGCGGGCGGTGGCCGAGTACTTGGGCCGGCGGAGCGCCTGATTCGCATGCGGACGACGTTCGAGGCAGAGGGGGAGGTACGAGGGACCGACCTGCTCGCGGCGCTCGTGGCGCTGTGGCGGGAGGGAGCCAACGGGACGCTGCAGTTCTCGCGGTCGGGCGCGACGGCGGGTTTCGAGCTCGGCGCCGGCGAGATCGTCGGGACGTCATCGTCGGACCCGCGCTTCGAGACCGCCGCGATCCTGCTGCGCGCCGGCAAGCTCGACGAAGCGACTCTCGAACGCCTCAAGGCCTCCCAAGACAGCGACCGTGCCCAGAGCGCGCTGCAGGCGGGCGTTCTGACCCGGCGCGAGTGGCGCTGGGGCGAGAAGATCCGGGCCGTCGAGATTCTTTCGGACCTACTCACCTGGATCGACGGAGAGTACTGGCTCTTCCGCACCGGCGGACGCGAGGCGGGGGAGTTCCGCCTGTCGATCCCCCGCCTGGTGCTCGAGCTCTTTCTGCGCTCGCGGGACCGTGGCCTGGTCCTCCACTATCTCGGAGGCGTGGACGTCCCGCTGGTGCGGGCCGGCCACTTCGACGCCGAGTTCGCGACCTTCGGGTTGACCCCGGACGCCGAGTCCGTGGTCCGGCTGATCGACGGGAGATCGACCGCGGCCGAGATCTCCAGCGAGGCGCCGGCCGAGGCGTTCGCCGTCGAGAAGCTGCTCGCGGCGCTCGTGACCCTCGGGCTCGTGCATCCGGAATTCGCTGCGAGCGAAACGGCCTCCTGGCCGCCGGCGCGTCCCGCGCCGGACGAACAGGGCGAAGAGGACGAAGAGCGCGAGACGCAGGAAGAAGAGCCGGAGGGGAACGATAGCGAGGACTCGCAAGACCGGATTCGGGCGGACGAGCCCCAGACCGAGGAACGCACGTCCGCCGGGGACGGCGGAGAGGAAGCCCCCGAAGAGCTCCGGGCCGGCGGCGAAGCGTCCGAGGCCCGGCTCGAATCGGAGGCCGGGGACATGGGTCTCGACCTCGCGGAGTTCGAGGGGGGTGCGCTTTCCGCCAGCGCGTCAGAGTCCCCGGCCGCCGGGGACTTCGACCCGATGGAAGGCGGAAGGGACGCGGAGCGGGCGATGCCGGGCGACCTCATGGAAACGAATTCTCGAAACTCCAACGGCGGCTCGGCCCTCGACCGGCCGCTGGACATGACCACGGGGGTCGGAAACGCCGAGCGGCCGCGTCAGGGCGCGGGGGCGTCCTGGCTCTGGCTCCTGGTCGCGCTGGCGGCGGCGGTGGGAGCCCTGTTGTACTGGCGCTCCCGCGGGCCCGCCGCGTTCGAGCCTGCGAGCCCTCCCGTCTCAATCGCGACTCCGACGGCGGCGCCGGATCTGACCCCGGCGCCGTTGGCCGCCTTGGCCCCGACCGCGGCGACTCGTCCCGTTCCAACACGCCCGCCGGCGGCCTCCCCGACGCGGCCGCCGCGAGCCGCGGCCTTGAACGCGCGACCGACGGCCACCGCGGCTGCCGGGGCGTCTTCCAAAACGGAGCCCGCCCCGCAGAGCCAAGCGAAGTGGCTGGAGCGCGCGGGGCGCGACCGACGGAAGGCGGACGCGGACCGGCGCGCCCGTTTCACGATCCAGCTCGAGCTCGCCTGCGAGCTGGAGTCGCTCACCGACGCCTGGAAGCACGACCGCCCCGCCGGGACGATGTGGGTCCTGACGACGCCCTTCCAGGGAAGGACCTGTTTCCGCGTGATGTGGGGCCGTTACTCGACGCGCGAGGCGGCGCGGAGCGCGCTTCCCGGGGCGCCCGCATTCTTCTCCACGCCCCGCAACCGGCCGATCATCGTGCCCGTACGCTGAACGGCCGCTTTTTTCTGCTAACCTCAAGGATCATTCGCACGTCCACCCGATGACGACAAAAACGGCTCCCGCGGGATTTCGCGGATCCCTTGCCGAGACGCCCCTGCCGCAGGTTCTGCGCAGGATCTTCCTGGAGGGATTGAAGGGCACGCTGTCGCTCGTCCATCGCGACGAGACCCGGCACCTCTTCTTCGAGAAAGGGGAGTTGCGCACCGCGACGTCGTCACGGGAAGGGCAGCGCATCGGGGCGTTTCTCAAACGGCGGGGCTGCATCACGGACACAGACCTCAACTGGGCCCTCGAAACGGTCGCCAAGCAGGGCCGCGCCCGGCTGGGCAAGATCCTCGTCGACCGGGGTCTGGTGTCCCGCACCGTGCTCGACGCGGAGATGCGGCGGCTCGTGGAGGAGATCGTGTTTTCGACTTTCGCCTGGGACAACGGCGAGTACAAGTTCCAGGCTTCCGCCGGCGTGCTCGATCCGGACGTCGCGCTCTCGATCTCGACGGCGGCGATCATCGTCGAGGGCATCCGGCGGCTCCCCGAGACGGATGCCTTCCGGGAGCGCCTCGGCGAAGGCCGCCGCGTGCCGATCCTGGCGACCGATCCGATGTCGCGCTACCAGTACCTCCCGCTGACGCCCCAGGAAGCGTACCTGCTGTCCCGCATCGACGGGATCCTGGACGTGGACTCTCTTTTGAAAATCGCCGGGGCATCGCGCCTGGCCACCGGGAAGATCCTCTACGGCCTGATCTCGTGCGGCATCGTAGAGTGGAAGCAGGAGGGGGCGGAGCGCCCCGCCAGCGGCCGGGGCGGGTTCCACGGCCTGAACGTCGAGGTCGCGGCGGTGCCCACGGACCGATCGCCCGGCCACGCCGAGCTCGTCCGGAACACCTACCGGCGCATCGACTGGCTGACCCACTACGAGCTCCTGGGCGTGCCGCGCGACGCCCCCCCCGAGAAGGTCTCCGAGGCGTATTTCGAGCGGAGCCGGCTCTTCCACCCCGACCTGCGCCACCGCGAGGACCTCGGGAAGTTCGAGAAGGAGCTAACCGCGGTTTTCGAGCGGATGAAAAAAGCATACGAGGCGCTCTCGGACCCGGAGAAGCGCGCTCTCTACGACCAGGAGCTCGACGCGACACCCGCTTCGGTGCTCGGAGCGGAGACGCCGTCCGCCGATCCAGAGGTACGGCGCAAGCTCGCGATGCAGAGCTTCCGGCGGGCGAAGCAGCTCATCGAGGAGAAGGACTATCACCCGGCCGTCGAGATGCTCCGGGAGGCCGTGCGCTTCATTCCGGACAACGCCGAGATCCGCTACGCGCTCTCCCAGGTGGAGATGAAGAACCCGAACTGGATCGACCAGGGGCTGGCGAACCTGAAGGAGGCCGCGCGCCTGGACAGCCGCCGCGTGGCGCTCTCGGTGGAAGCGGCTCGCGCGCTCCTGGACCACGGGCGCCCGCACGAGGCCGAGCCCTTCGCCCGACGCGCCGTCTCGCTCGACCCCTCGCCCGACAACGAATCGCTGCTGGCGCGCGTGGTCGAAGCGGCGGCCGCGGGCCCTTCGGCGGCGCCCGTCGAAACGGCCGCGCATGACGCCGACGCGGCGGTTGCCGCGCAGAGCAACTCCGCTCCGGCGTCGGCCCCGACTTCCGGGCTCCTTTCCCGCCTCTTCCGGCACCGCGGTTGACCGCTCTCCTCACGGGCCTCGGCCTGTCGGCGGCGGCGGGACTGAACGCCTGGGCCGTTCTTCTGCTGTTCCATGGTCTCTTCCTCGTGCTTCCGCAGGAGTTTCCCGGCCCGACGGCGACCTTCCTGGGAAGCCAGGGAGTCCTCACGGTGGCGCTCGTTCTGTTTCTCGCCGAGTTCGTCGCCGACAAGATCCCAATCGTGGACCATCTCTGGAATCTCGCTCAGACGCTGCTGCGCCCGGTCGCCGGAGCTCTCCTGGCGCTCGCCTGCGTCCCCGAGGGCTCGCCCGCGGCGCGGGCGGGCCTGGCGGCGGCGGGCGCCGTGGCGACTCTCGCGACGCACTTCGCCAAGTCCACGACGCGGTTGACGTCGACGGCCGCAACGCGGGGCCTTGCGCAACTGGCCCTTTCGCTGGCCGAGGACGCCTTTGCCCTGGCGCTCGGGGCGCTGGTCTTCTTCGTGCCCTGGTTTGCCGGCGTCTTTCTGGGCGCCCTCCTCGTCCTCCTCGTTCTGGATCGGCGGCGCGTCCTGCGGGGCCTCGCGGTCATGTTCTTCCGGCTCAAGCACCCGCGGCGCGCCCGGGCGGGGTGATGCCGTACGTGCTCGACGGCAACAACCTGATCGGGCTCTTCCGGAAGACCTCCCGCCCCTCCGAAGATGACCGCCAGGCTCTCGTCATCGAGCTCGCGGAGCGCCTCCGCCGGACCCGCGCGCGGGCGATTCTGTTCTTCGACGGGCCGGCCGGCGGACGTGGTTCCTCGATGGGCGCCCTGACCATCCGTCCGGCCGTCGGCGGGAGCGCGGACGACGCGATTCTGAGGGAGGTCGAGAAAGCGCGCACGCCCGGCGAGATGATCGTCGTGACGGCGGACCGCGGGCTGGCGCGCCGTGCCCGCGACGCCGGCGCCACAGTCTGCGCGCCCGAGGACTTCTTCGCCCGATTCGGCCGGGCCCCCGGCGGCCCGAGCCCGCCCGAGAGCGCCGGGCCCGTGAACGTTGACGCCTGGATGCAGTATTTCGAGGACGAAGGGAATCGTGGCGGTGGTAGGACCAAATAGGGAAGGCCACAAACGGGGTCAGCGTCGGAGCAACTGTCGCCGAGCCGGCTCAACCGGCCCCGAGACCTGACAAAGTTTGGAGATGGGGTCAGGGCTCTCTCGATTTCGGCGCGGGAGCGCTTTCGGCTACGGGACCCCTGACCCCATGGTAGATTTGGCATGGCTCCGAGCGGGCCACGTGATCGCTCCGAGAAATCGGAGAGGAAAGTCCGAACTCCACACGGGCGGCATGCCGGGTAATCCCCGGTCGCGGCGACGCGAAGGAAAGTGCCACAGAGAACAGACCGCCTTCCGAAAGGACGGCAAGGGTGAAACGGTGCGGTAAGAGCGCACCGCTCCGCCGGCAACGGCGGGGGCACGGTAAACCCCATGCGGAGCAAGGCCAAATAGGGGGGCAGCGGGCGCCCGTCCCGCCTCACACATCGTGAGCTGCCTCCGGGTCGGCTGCTCGAGCCCGAGGGCGACCTCGGGCCCAGAGGAATGATCGCGACCCCGGCTTGGGCCGGGGCACAGGATTCGGCTTACAGGCCCGCTCGGGGCTTTTTGAGCCGAACCTCCCCGTGAACCTTATCCGCCCGCCGCGTCTTCAGCGGGGCGCGACCATCGGCGTCGCGGCGGTCTCCGGGCCCGTCGACGAGTCCCGGCTTTCCGCCGGCGTCGCGGCTCTCGAGCGCAAGGGCTACCGGGTCGTGCTCGCCTCGAACGTTCTGGCGCGGACGGGCTTCCTCGCCGGGTCCGACCGCGAGCGCGCCGGCGGATACCGGGAGCTCCTGAAAAATCCGGACGTCGACGCGATTTTCTTCGCGCGCGGCGGCTACGGATCCGTGCGTATCCTGCCGCACCTCGATCCGGGCGAGCTCCTCGAACGCCCGCGGATCCATCTCGGCGGCTCGGACCTCACGGCGCTCTTCGCCTTCGCCGCCCGCGCGGGCCTGGTGTGCTTCTATGGGCCCATGGTCGCCACGGCGATCGCCGACGGGGAGGCGCTCGACTGGGAGGCGGTCCTCTCCGGCCAGGTCCCCGAGGTCCACCGTGCGGCGGAGGCGGACGTCCTCGCGGGAGGCTCCGGCCAGGGGCCTCTGGTGGGCGGGTGCCTGTCTCTAGCGGCCTCCGCGGCAGGAACTCCCGATCGAATCGACGGCGACGGGGCGGTCTTTTTCTGGGAAGACCTGGAGGAAGAGTCCTTCCGGGTGGATCGAATGTTGACCCAGCTGGAGCGGTCGGGTACATTCGATCGACTGCAAGCCATGCTCATTGGTTCGATTTCGCCCGGCGCACGCGGCGGCGAATCCACGGAAACCGCCGCCGCCTGGCTGGCCGAGCGCTTCGCGGGGGCTCCGTTCCCCGTCGTGCGGGGATTTCCGGCCGGCCACCTGCGCGGCTCGCGCACCCTCCCGCTCGGGGTTTCGGTGCGGGTGGACGCGGACCGGGGAGTCGTCGAGTTTTCCGGGCCGGGCGTAGCCTAGGACCGCGATGCCGAGCGTGAAGGCCGTTTTCAAGTCGGGTCCGGGCGGCGCTCCAAAGAGCCCGTACGAGAAGTACCTGGTCAGCCACCTGATGGGCGAGATCATCTTTTCCGAGGGCGACATCGGCACGGAGATGCTCATCATCCAGTCGGGGACCGTGGAGCTCCTGAAGTCGATCGGGGGCGAGACGCGCGTCCTCGCCACGCTCGAGAAGGGCGACTTCTTTGGCGAGATGAGCGTCCTCGAAGACGTGCCGCGGACCGCGTCGGCGCGGGCGAAGACGGACGTCGAGCTGGTCCGCATCAACGGCGCCACCTTTGACGCGATGTTGAAGAGCAACACGGAGATCGCGGTGCGCATGATGCGCAAGCTTTCGCGCCGCCTGCGCGAGGTCACCGCAATGCTGGAGGAGGCGCTGGGACGGCGCCTCTCGGAAGAGGAGAAGCCGGTCCAGCGCAAGGCTCCGCCCGAGCGCAACGCCTGCCGGCTCGTCGGCGAAGATCCGTCCTCGGAGTTCTTCCTCAACCGCGAGGGCGACACGCTCGTCGGGCGCGGCGACCCCGTCACCGGCATCACGCCGGACGTGGACCTGACGCCTCTGGATCCGCAGCGCTCCACGTCGCGGCGGCACGCCAAGCTCTACCAGATGGGCGAGACCTTCTACGTGATGGAAGAGATCGGTGTCATGAATGGGACTTACGTCAACGAGAACCGCCTCGCGACCGGAGTGCCGGTGGCCGTCGGCAACGGTGACGTCCTGAAGTTCGGCCTCGTGCCGCTGACCTTTCAGGCGCCCGAGACCTGACGCCGCGCGCTGCGGGCCCCGCCGGGCGGCTGACTCTGCGCGACCCGGTCTGGCACCTCCCGGGTGTGGGCGCCGCGCGGGCCGCCCGCCTGGCCGCCGCGGGGATCCGAACGGTCGCCGATCTCCTCCTCGCCGTTCCCTTCCGCTACGAGGACCGGCGCCATTACGCATCCCTGGGGAGCCTCTCCTGGGGGACGCCCGCGACGAGCCTCGTGCGCTTTCAAGGGGTCCGGTCCACCCGGATGCGGCGGGGGTTGCTCCGCGTCGAGGCGGTCGCCGACGACGGGACCGGCGCCGTGCGGGTCGTCTGGCACAACCGATACCCGTCCTTCGCCAAGGCGCTCGAGGGCCGCCGTGCGGCGCTCTACGGAACGCCCGTCTCGACCCCCCGGGGCGAGATGCGCATCGAAAACCCGGAAACGGAGCTCTTCGAGGAGGGGGAAGAGTCTGACCCGATCCACTCGGGCCGGATCGTGGGCGTCTACCACCGCGCCGGGGAAGTCCCCACCCGCCTGTGGCGCTCACTCGTGCGCCGCGTGCTCGACGCGCTCTCGGCCGACTTCGCGGCCGTCTCGGCGCCGCCGGCGCAACTCCTCCAGGCGCTCGGAGAGGCGCATTTTCCGACCCACGTCGACTCGGCGCGGCCGGCGCTCTGGCAACTGGCCCGCGAAGAGTTGCTCGTTCTGGCGGCCCGGATCGAGGAGAAGCGCGCGCGTCTGCGCGAGCGGCGCGGAATGGTCCTGCCGGCCGAAGAGGCGATCCGGCAGCTCGCCCGCTACGTGCTTCCGTTCCCGCTGACGGGCGCCCAGAAGCGGTCGGTGCGGGAGATTGCCGACGACCTCGCCTCCGGGCGCGCGATGGCGCGCCTTCTCCAGGGCGACGTCGGGTCCGGCAAGACGGTCGTCGCGGGCCTCGCCCTGCTCATCGCTGTCAAGAACGGAGCGCAGGGAGCGCTCATGGCTCCGACCGAGATTCTCGCGGAACAGCACGCGACGAGCCTCGCCTCCTGGCTCACGGCGGCCGGGATCCGGATCGGCCTCCTGACCGGCCGTGTGCGCGGGGCCGAGCGCAAGAAGCTCCTCGAGCGGCTGGTGGCCGGGGACATCGACGTGCTGGTGGGCACCCACGCCCTGATCGAGTCGCCGGTCCGGTTTCACCGGTTGGGGCTCGTCGTCGTGGACGAGCAGCACCGCTTCGGCGTGGCGCATCGAGCGCGACTCTTCCGCAAGGGCGACGCCCCGCACGTTCTCATCATGACGGCCACGCCGATCCCCCGGTCCCTCGCCTGGGCCATCTACGGCGAGCTCGACGTTTCGGCCCTCGACGAGAAGCCTCCGGGCCGCGCCCCGGTTCTGACGCGGATCCGCGGCGAGGGCTCGCGCGAAAAAGTCTACCGATTCGCTGGGGACCGGGCGGCGGCGGGAGAGAGAGTCTACGTCGTGGTCCCCGCCATCGAAGAGCGCGACCGCGAGATCGCCGCCACACGGGAAACCGCGGAGCGGATCGCTGCCGTGCTGCCCGGCGTCGGGATCGGGATTCTCCACGGGCGCATGCCTCCCGCCGAGCGGACCGCGGTGCTCGCAGAATTCGCCGCGGGCTCAAAGCCGATCCTCGTCTCGACGACCGTGGTCGAGGTCGGTGTCGATGTGCCGGAGGCAACGTTGATGATCGTCGAGAACGCGGAAGTCTTCGGCCTCGCCCAGCTCCACCAGCTGCGCGGACGCGTCGGGCGCAGCCATCGCCGCTCGTGGTGCGCCCTGATCGCGGGAAAAGGCGCGGCGCCCGAGGCGCTCGCCCGCATGGCCGTCCTCGAGCAGACCTCGGACGGCTTCCTCATCGCCGAGAAAGACCTCGAGGCGCGGGGTCCCGGGGACCTGCTGGGACACCGGCAGTCGGGCCTGCCCCCGCTGCGGGTCGCGGACCCTATAAAGGATCTGGTCCACCTCGCCAAAGCGCGCGGGGAAGTCCTGGCGCTCAAGGCGGAGGGAAAGAAGATCGAAAGCGACCTGTTCGGCTATCCGTAGCCGTCGCCTCCGCTTGCTCGGGATCTGCGGCCTTCGGCCGCACCGGCGAGCGGCTCGCGCGGATGCGCGCTCGACCGCTCGCCTGATCCCTCGCTCGCTACGGCTCTCGCGGCGCGAGGCTCCTCCCTTCGGGAGACTCCTCGCGCCGCGAGCTGAGGAAAGACTCCGGCCAAGAAAGTCCTAGTCCGGCGAAATGTTGCGACGTGATACAAGGTGCCGCGTCGGAGGTGCGCTTGCGCGTTCTCGTTACAGGGGGCACGGGTTTCGTCGGGACCCATCTCGTCAACCGTTTGTTGCAGAGAGATCACGCGGTCGCCGTTCTGGCGCGCGACCCGGAGAAGACCCGCAATCGGTACAACCGGCCTGTCGAGGCGGTCCCGGGCGACGTCCTCGATCCGACCTCTTTCGGCCGCGCGGCGGCGGGCCGCGACGCCCTCGTGCACCTCGTCGGCATCATCCACGAGAGGGGGAGCCAGACCTTCGATCGGATGCACCGCGAAGCCACGGAGAACGCGCTCGTGGCGGCGGGGGCCGCGGGCGTGCGGCGCTTCCTGCACATGAGCGCCATGGGAAGCTCGGAAGACTCCCCGTCCGAATATGGCCGGACCAAGGCGGCGGGGGAGAAAGCGGTGCGCGCGTCGGGCCTCGACTGGACGGTCTTTCGCCCCTCCATCATCTTCGGCCCCGGCGACGGCTTCGTGTCCCTGCTTGCTCCGATCGTGCGGTCGAACCCCGGATTCATCCCGGTGATCGGGCGCGGAAAGACGAAGTTCCAGCCGGTCTCGGTCTACGACGTCGCCCGTGTTTTCGCCGACGCCCTCGAAAAACCGGAAGCCGCGCGGCGGGCCTATGAGGTCGGCGGGCCCGAGGTCCTGACGCTCGACGACATCTACCGGGAGATCGCGGCCGCAGTCGGCAAGCCCGGCAAGCCGCTTCTCCATCTACCCCTCTGGTACGGCAGGATCCTCGCGACGGCCTTCGAGTGGCTCGCGCGGCTCGGGGTCTTCGCCTCTGCGCCGCTCACGCGGGACCAGCTCCGCAGCCTGTCCCGCGACAACGCCGCCGACGTGACCGAGACCGTCGCGACGTTCGGCGGAGAGTGGCGCCGCTTCGGGCCGGGGATCCGGGAGTACCTGGACAACGGCCGGCACGATCCGCGTTCCGGAATCGGGGAGGAAGTCGAGCTCGAACGCCGGGCCGTCGTGCGGATCCGGTAGAGCCGGTCGAGCAACACGACACGGGCGGGGACGAGCCCCGGGCCTATGGCTGCGTTCCCTTCTTCAACCGGATCGTGCCCGACGAGGTCCGGACCACGATCTTTTCGCCGCCGCCGTTGAGCGACACGGTCGCCCTCTGGACCCCGTGCTTGCGTGAGACCGTCAGGTCCGGGAAATCGGAACGGATCGCCAGGTCGTCGTCCTCCGCGCCGGTGACGACGAGCTCGACGTCGGCCTTGCAGCCCGGCGGCACGGTCAGCGACACGTCGCCTCCGGAGTTGTGGATCGTGACGCCGCCGCGGATCTCGCGGGAGGTCACGCCGATGCGCACGTCCCCGCCCGCCGTGGCGGCGCGCACCGAGCCGCCGACGCTCGGCACGATAACGTCGCCCCCAGCCGTCTTGGCGTCCAGCGACCCGGATGCGCTCGCGATGCGGATGTCGCCGCCGGCGGTGTCGGCCAGGACGGAGCCCCGGACGGCCTCGGCGCGGATGTCGCCGGCCATCGTGGACGCCTTCAGGTCGCCCTGAACCGGGCCGACGACGATGTCGCCGCCGAAGCTCTTGAGATCCGCCGGGCCTCCGATCGACACCACGCGGATCTCGCCCGAGTGCGTCAGGATCTTGACCCGGCCGCTGACGTGCCCGATCCGGTAGTTGCCTCCGGTGGAGGTGGACAGGAAATCGCCCGAGATGTCGCCCCGCACGACTTCGCCGTCGAAGACGGGGGGAGCGACGGGAGGGATCGGGGCGACCGGAGGCACGGGAGGCACGACCACGACGCGCGGGACGACCACGACGTTCGGGACCTTGACGCGCACTGGCGGAACCGTGACGACGAAGGACCTGCGCGCCGAGACCAGGGGCTTGGCGTCGGACTCCTGGGTTCCCGCCGCGAGCACCAGGACGCTGCCGTTCAAGGTCTCGAGCCGGATCTGCGCTCCGCCGTTCCCGAGCGAGCCGCTGTACTCGTGACGGGGATCCGCGACGCGCAGGCGCCGAATCTCGCGCTGCGCCTCGCGAACGGCCTCGCTGGCGTCGCGCATGTCCTCCTCGATGGCGATGTCCACGTCCCGCATCGCGTCCTCCAGCTCCCGGTCGAGCTCTTCGAGGTCGATGACGCGGGTCTCGTGTCCCTCGGTCTTCACGATGATCTTGCGCGAGCGTTCGCCCTTCGGGCGGCGGGGGTCGTCCTCGCCGGCGGGGTCCGCCGCGTTCCTCGGCAGCGGGAAGGTCGAGGCGATGCTGCCGTTCATGGTCGCGGCCGACAGGTCGAATTTTGCGTCCTTGGGCAGGACCAACGTGAGGGCGCCGTTGACGGACTCGAGATCGACGGCCATCCCCGGCCCTATCGCCGCCACCGTCGCGTCGATCTTCCCGTTGACGGTCTGGGTCCGGAGCGAGCGCCGCACGCCCCGCGCCTCGATCGCGCCGTTGACGCTCTGAAGCTGAAGCTCCCCGTCGCATTCGCGCACGCGCACGTCGCCGTTGACCGTCTGGAGCTCGGCGGTCACGCCGGGCGGCAGGACGAGCTCGTACCGCGCCACCACGCGGCAACCCGGGCAAAGAGACCCGCGGCGACCCCCGTTCGCGTGCATGCCCGGCCATTGAGTCGCGAGGCTCCAGCCGTCTTCGTCGCGATCGCCGACCACCCGGGTCGCGGCCAGGAACTCCTCGGCCTTCTTCTGCGACCCGGCGGACACCGTCACCGTCACGACCGCCGAGAATTCCCGGCCGGGCGAGGCGACGATGTCGCCGGAGACGTTCTCGACCTGCACCGTCTGGCCGGCGGCCAGCGGGCCCTGGAACCGGTCGACGCGCGAGGCCGAGCGTTGCTCGCCGCGGGCGGCGGAAACCAGCATGAACAGGAGACCGAGGGCGAGCACGATCCAGGTCGCGAGCCGGTCGGGCCGCGCCATCGGGGGTTCCGCGCCGGCTTCCGACCGGGAAAATTTGAGGGTGTCCATCGTGAGAGAGAGACGTCCGGTGGTCATGAGAGTTACGCAGACCTCGTTTTCAGAAGGAAATGGCCTTCAGCGCGGAGGCGGCCTTCGCGCGGACGAACCCGTTCTCCTGCGGATCGGCCGCCTTCTCGCGCAGCGATTCGATGGTGCGGGCGTCGGGCGACTGTTTGGCCGATGCGGCGAGCGCGTCGACGGCGACCAGGCGCACGGCCGGGTTCTTGTCCGCGCGCAGGGACTCGAGGAACACGGTCCGGATCTCCGGCGTGATCGGGAAGGAGGCGAGGGCGTCCGCGGCCTTCTTACGCACGCCCGGGTTGGGGTCCTTGCGCAGCGTGCTCGACAGAGCCGCCACGATCTCGGGCGACGCCGGCGAGTTATTCGCGCCGTGGTGCTCCGACACGAGCTCGATCGCCCGGGACTTCTCGCCGGCCGTCTCCGCGTTGCGCGAAACGAGATAGGCGAGGAACTTCGCAACCTCCGGATCGCTGGGACGGCCGGCCAGCTCGTGGCGCGCCGTAACGTCGAAGCCGATTCCGATGCTGCCGTCGGCACCGGCGGTCCGGTATGAGACGTTCGAGAGGCGCGGGTTGCTTTGGAGGTCGGGTAGCGAGGCGGCGGACGTGCTCGGCGCGGCGGCGGCCAGTGCGGACGGCCTCGCGGAGGGAAGGCCGCGGGCAATGAAGTATCCGAGGCTCGCGGCGCCGAGCAGCGCGGCGGCCTGGAAGAGCGGACGCGCCAGGCGCGGCCGGGGACGAAACTCGCGGACCCGCTGCCGCATCGTCTCCTCTTCGAGAAGCCCGAGCGTACGCCGCCGAAAGTCGGCGGTGACCACGGCGTCGGGATCGGTCCCCAGAGCGGTCCAGGCGTCCTCCAGCCGGGCCATTTCCGCCCGGCACGGCTCGCAGGCTGCCAGGTGCCCGGAGAGCTCGCGTCGCGAGGCCTCTCCGGCCTCTCCGGCGAGCCGGTCGATCGCGAGAGTCGTTACGTCGCGGCAGTCCATGAGCGTTCTCCCTCCGAAAAGTGGGATTTCAGGGCCTCCACGGCACGAAAGATGCGAGTCTTGACGGCGCCGACGGAAATGCCGAGGGTCTCGGCGATCTCCGCATACGGCATGCCGTGATAGCGGGCCAGAACCAGGGCCTCGCGCTGCTCCTCGGAGAGTCCCGCCAGTGCGGCGCGGACCGCCCGGCGGCGTTCGGCCGAGACGAGGATCGACTCGATTCCTTCGCCCTTCGCGCGGGGTTCGGCGACCGCCTCCAGCGGCACCAGGGACGCGCGTCGGTCCCGGCGGCGGCGGTCCCGGCAGCCGTTGGCCGCAATGGCGAAGAGCCACGACGACACACCGGCCCGGCCGTCATACTGATGGGAGCGCGAGATCACTTTGACGAAGACCTCCTGGGTCACTTCTTCCGCCGAGGCGCGGTCGTTCAACATCCGGTCCGTGAACCGAAGAAGCGCCGGCGCGTAACGCTCGAAGAGCTCCGCGGCGCCCTCGGTGTCCCCGCGGCGGATCCGCTCGAGCAGGCTCAAGTCGTCGGTCGTCGACATTTCCATTCGGGCCGGCCAGTGGGAGAGACGGCGCCCGGGGCGGAAGGTTTCGACTCTCCCGGACTGAATCTACGGCTTTTTGCCGCCCCGGGCCATCCGTCGGCAAGGGGCCTCCGTATGATGGAGGGGGCGGGCGGAACCGGACGGCAGCCCCGAAATCGAAGCTCGACCCCGGAGGTATCGATGAAACTGCGTCTCGCGATCCCCATCCTCGCCGGTGCCGTCGCGGCCGGATGTGCGGTGAACGTCCCTCCGCCCCGGCAGGCCGCCGGGGGCCCCCCGTCCGCCGCCGACGCGGCATGGGCTCGTGTCCTGTCGCGCCACGTGGACGACCGGGGGCAAATCGACTTTGCGAGCATCGCAAAGGATCCCGCGGACCTCGACGCCTACGTCGCTTACCTCGGGTCGGTCAGCCCGAAGTCGGCGCCCGAGTCTTTCCCGACGCATGACGCGATCCTCGCCTATTACCTCAATGCCTACAACGCCCTCGCGATGTACAACGTGATCCAGGCGGGAATCCCCCCGGAGCTCGGTTCGATCAAGACGCGGTTCTTCTACAAGAACCGCCTCCTCATGGGGGGCAAACGCATCTCGCTCTATGCCTTGGAGAATAAGCTCGTGCGGCCGATGGGGGACCCTCGCATTCACTTCGCGCTCAACTGCATGGTCCGCGGCTGCCCGCGGCTGCCGCGAAAGCCGTTCGAGCCGGCGCGCCTCGACGGGCAGCTCGACGCGGCGACGAAGCTCTTCTTCTCGGAGGAGCGCAACGTCGAGCTGCGAGCCGAGGCGAAGGCCGTCCGCTTCTCCGAGATCCTCAGCTTCTACACGGACGACTTCCTGGCGAAGGCTCCGAGCCTCATCGCGTACGCCAACCTCTATCGCGACAAGAAGCTCCCGGCCGACTGGAAGGTCGAGTTCATCCCGTACGACTGGACGCTGAACACACGGGGTCTGACCCCCGAGCCGACCACCGAAGGCCGACCCTCGGCAGTAGTCAACGCTGGCCGTAGCCAGCGGTAACGGGTCTGACCCCAGGTCGGCGGTGAGGCTAATGAAGGGCGTATCCCTCGCGCTGCGCGTATTCATCGGCCTCGTCCTCCTCGCCACCGCCCTCGGGAAGCTCCTCGACGTGCGCGGCTTCGCCGCCGTGCTGGAGACCTACGAGGCCTTTCCCGAACCGGCGCTGCTTCTGCTTGCGGCGGTCGTTCCTCTTCTCGAGCTGGCTCTTGCGTTCTGGCTCTTCTCCGGGCGGAGGCTGGGTGTCGCCGCCGGGGCGTCGGCGGCGATGCACGCCGTCTACGGGGCATGGGCCGCCGCAGCCATCCTGCGCGGCCTCCAGCTCCCGAACTGCGGTTGCTTCGGCGTCTTCCTCCAGAGGCCGCTCTCCTGGACGACCGTCCTCGAGGACGCCGTCATGGTCGGCCTCTCGCTTTGGCTTCTGGTCCTCGCAAGGCGCTCGTCATGATTCGGGCGGCGCTCCTGCTGCTCGCGGCGGCGCTTCCGGAGCTCTCCTTCGAGCCATGGTTCACGGAGCGGTCCGTCACCGTTTCGATCGCGCGCGTTCCGTCGGGTGTGCCTTGGATTCGCGGCGTGGCCGAGCTGCCGGCGAGCGCCGAGAAGGTGTTCGCCGCAGTCACCGACTACGCGGGCTACCGGAAGTTCTTCGATCCGGCCGTCGAGAAGGCCGCCGTTCTCGAGCAGGAGGAGCTCGCGGCTCGCATCCACTTCGTGTGGGCCTACCCGTTTCCCTTGCGCAATCGTGACGGCATCGTCGCGTATCGAGGCGAGCGTCTTCCCGACGGGGCGTTTCTCCTGTCCTGGCGCGACGCCGCGCGACCGGGCGACGACGGGACGGGCGTTCGCATCGAGCGCATCGCCGGCGAGACGCGGATCGAGCCCCTCTCTCCGGACCTCTGCCGCGTCACCTACACGTATCTCGGGGATCTCGGCGGGAGTTTTCCCAAGAGTCTGGAGGAGAAGGCGTGGCGTCACGAGCCGCTCGGATACGTGCTGGCGATCCGCCGAGCCCTCGGGCTCCCGATCCCGTCGAAGAAGAGGTAGCCCTTGGTATAGTCGGCGGCTTGGAACACAAGATCGTCGATTTCCTGATCCAGCTGGCGGTCATTCTTTTCGCGATCTCGTTTCACGAGTCCGCCCACGCGCTGGCGGCCCTGAAATTCGGCGACACGACAGCTCGGGATCTGGGGCGCATCAGCCTGAACCCGATCCGCCACATCGATCCGGTCGGGAGCATTCTCGTCCCGATCGTCCTCTACATCTTTTCGGGCCTCATCTTCGGCGCGGCCAAGCCCACGCCCGTGGATCTGCGCAAGACGAAGAACCCACGTCTCGCCAACCTCGTGGTGTCGGCCGCGGGACCCGTCTCGAATTTCCTCCTGGCCGCCTGCGGCATCCTCCTGTTCGCCGTGATTCGGCGCGTCGATCCGCAAGTCATGCAGGATCTCTTCGAGGCCCTCCGGGGCAACCGGTTCGCGGGAGGCGCGCTCGCCCCGCTCGCGTACATCCTCTATTTCTTCGTGATGGTCAACGTCATGCTGGGGGTCTTCAACCTTCTGCCCGTTCCGCCCCTCGACGGCAGCGGCGTGGTCCTCTCCCTCGTCGGGCCCCCGGCCGCCCGCGTCTACGCGACGATCGCGCCCTTCGGGTTCCTCATCCTCATCCTTTTGATCGCCACTCCGGTCCTGAGAAACGTGTTTCGCCCGATCCAGGCCATAACCCTTCGTCTGATCTTCGGGGCGTAGCGGATGCAGGAGATCGTTCTTTCCGGCCTGCGCCCGACGGGCCGCGTCCACCTCGGGAACTACTTCGGCGCCGTCCGGAACTGGGTGGAGCTGCAGAACTCGGGCAAGTACCGCTGCTTCTTCTTCGTGGCGGACCTGCACGCCCTGACGACGGACTACGCCGACACCGCGGCTCTGGCCGCCAACACGCGGGAGGCGGTGCTCGACTGGCTGGCCGTGGGCCTCGACCCGGCGCGCGCCACGATCTTCCTGCAGTCCCGGGTGCCCCAGCACGCCGAGCTTGCCCTCTACTTCTCGATGATCACCCCGCTCGGCTGGCTGGAGCGGGTGCCTACGTACAAGGACCAGATCGGAGAGCTCCGGTCGCGCGATCTCGGAACGCACGGCTTCCTCGGCTATCCCGTGCTGATGACCGCGGACATCGCCGTCTACCGGGCGAGCCTCGTACCGGTGGGGGAGGACCAGGCGAGCCACCTCGAGATCTGCCGGGAGATCGTGAGGCGGTTCAACAACCTCTACGGCGAGGTCTTCCCCGAGCCCAAGGCGCTCTTCACGCCGACCCCGAAGGTCAACGGGATCGACGGGCGAAAGATGTCGAAGTCGTACGGGAACACGATCGGGATCACCGAAGGAGCCGACGCGGTGGCGATCAAGGTGATGGCCATGGTCACGGACCC
This sequence comes from Thermoanaerobaculia bacterium, assembly GCA_046716885.1. Taxonomy (GTDB): domain Bacteria; phylum Acidobacteriota; class Thermoanaerobaculia; order UBA5066; family Gp7-AA6; genus DAHUXD01. The sequence goes on from JBKJWL010000196.1 coordinate 60,522, forward strand.
GGCGCGCGCCCGGCGGCAGGATCCCGGCAACCCCGACAACTGCAATCTCTTCCCGTTCCACGAGCTCTTCTCACCTCCCGACGAGGTTCGGGTCGTCGACGACGAGTGCCGGACGGCGACCCGGGGGTGCGTGGACTGCAAGAAGCACCTGATCGGAAACCTGAACGCCGCGCTCGAGCCCTTCCGCCGCAAGCGAGAGGAGTTGCTGGCCTCGGGCTCCGACGTCGTGCGCGAGGTCCTCCGAGCGGGCGACGAGAACGCGCGCCAGGCCGCCCAAGAGACGATGGAGCGAGTGCGCGCGGCATTGAAGCTGGCGCCCGAGCCGTGAGCGGGGTCGCGTGATGGCCGACGAGCAGCCCCAGAGCGCCCTGCCTCCAATCGACATCCCGGCCTTTTCGGGACCGATGGATCTCCTGCTGCACCTGATCCGCATCAACGAGGTCTCGATCACCGACATCCCGATCTTCGAGATCACCGAGCAGTACACGGCATACCTCGACGCGATGCGGGAGCTCGACCTCGACGTCGCCTCGGAGTACGTCGCGATGGCGGCCGAGCTCATCTACATCAAGTCGAAGATGCTCCTGCCGCGGGCCCCCGGGCAGGCCGAGGAGGACCCGCGCGCCGATCTCGTTGAGCGCCTCCTCGAGTACGAAAAGTTCAAGCGCTCCGCCGAGACCCTCCACGCGATCGACACGCTGCGGGGGGGCCTGTGGGCGCGGCCGGAGACCGAGGTTCCGCGGGTCGAGGGCGGGGACGAGACCCTCGAGGTCTCGCTCTTCGATCTCATCGAGGCCTTCCGCGGCGTCAGTGAAAACTACCGGCTCGCCCACCCGCCGGCGCTCGCGATCCACCACCTGCGTTTCTCCGTGAAGGACAAGATGCTCGAGCTGCTGTCCCGACTCGAGGAGAACCGCACGATGCCGCTGCTCGAGTTTCTCGGCCAGATGCGCTACCGGGCAGAGGCCGTGACCACGTTCCTGGCGTGCCTGGAGCTCATCCGTCTCGGCGCCGTGCGCGCCTTTCAGGCGCGGCCCTTCGCCGAGATCCACGCCAGCCGGACCGAAGTGCCCTTCTCCGCCGACCAGATACGCGATAATTACGCGGACTGACGAGATCATGAGCGAAACGCAAGCTCCCGCCGCCGCCGAGGCGCCCGCCGCTGCCCCGCGGGAGACTTCTGCCGCGAAGATCCTGCCGGCGCTCGAGGCTCTCTTGTTCTCCTCGCCAACTCCGGTGCGCGAAAAGGACCTGGCCGATCTGCTCGAAGCAACGCCGAAGGCAGTCGCGCAGGCCCTCGAGGCGCTCGCGGAGCGCACCGACCTTCCCGAGCGCGGCGTGCGCGTCGAGAAGGTCGCGGGCGGCTGGCGGTTCGTGACACGGCCCGAGTTCGACTCGCTCCTGCGGAAGTTCCACGAGGTCACCGAGCGCAGCCGCCTGTCGCTGGCCGCGCTCGAGACCCTCGCGATCATCGCCTACCGCCAGCCGATCACGCTCCCCGAGATCCAGGATGTGCGCGGCGTGAACTCGTCGAGTGTGCTGAAGACCCTCTTCGAGAAGAAGCTCATCTCGACGGCGGGCAAGAAGCCCGTGGTCGGGACTCCGTTTTTTTACCGTACGACGCAGGACTTCCTGGTCCGTTTCGGACTGAACGACCTCGCCGAGCTCCCGAAGCCCGAGGACCTCGACGCGGACCTCGCTGCGACTGTCGAGGCGCGGGAGATCGCGGCGGTGACCGCGGAACCGACGGCGATCCACGTCGACCCGGAGGAGGAGAGCGAGGCGGAGGCCGACGGCCCGTCCGTCGAGGAGTAGCTCTGGCGGCGATTCGCATTCAGAAGATCCTCTCCGGCGCCGGCCTCGCCTCGCGGCGCGCGGCCGAGGAGTGGATCCGCGAGGGTCGCGTCAGAGTCAACGGGCGCGTCGCCGGGCTCGGAGACCGCGCCGATCCCGAAAAGGACTCGATCAAGGTCGATGAGAAGCGCATCCACCCCTCGGCCGGGCCGCGCACGTACATCCTGCTGAACAAGCCGAAGGGGTTCGTGACGACCGTTTCGGATCCCGAGGGCCGCGACACCGTGCTGCACCTTCTCCCGGGGAAGCTGCGGCGCGGGGTCAAGCCGGTGGGAAGGCTGGACGTGCAGACGGAGGGGCTGCTCTTGTTGACCGACGACGGAGAGCTCGCGCGATTGGTGACGCATCCCTCCACGGGCTGCCCGAAGGAATACATGGTCAAGGTCGCGGGGGAGCCTCCCGAGGCGCGGTTGGAGAAGCTGCGCCGCGGCGTTTTTCTGGACGGCGCGAAGACGCACCCCTGCGAGATCGCCCGCGTCTCCGGCACACCCCGAAAGGGGGAGGTCGAGGGAAACACGTGGTTTCGGGTGACCCTCCGGGAAGGCCGCACGCGCCAGATCCGGCGGATGTTCGAGTCGATCGGCCACCCCGTCTCGAAGCTGAGACGTGTGGCGATCGGCCCCATCCGCGATCGGGCGCTGACCCCCGGCGCGTACCGTCGTTTGAGCGAGGAGGAGGTCGCCGCGCTGCGAAGGCTCGGGAGCAAGCCCTGAGCGGTCCGCTCGTCGTAGCGATCGACGGCCCGTCGGGGGCCGGCAAGTCGACCGTCGCCCGAGCCCTCGCCGCGCGGCTGGGCGTCCCCTACATCGACACCGGAGCCATGTATCGGGCCGTGGGCCTCGCGGCGGAGCGTTGGGGCATCACGCTTCCGATCGGCGATCCCGAAGAGGTTGCCCGCATCGCGGGGTCGGTCCGCGTCGAGCTCATCCCGTCGCCGGAGGGGAACCACGTTCTCCTCGATGGGGCCGACGTCTCGGCGGAGATCCGCAGGCCCGAGATCTCCCTTTACGCGTCCGCCGTCTCGGCCATCCCGGCGGTGCGCCGGATCCTGGTGGCACAGCAGCAGCGCCTCGGCCGGGAACGGGGCGGCGTGCTGGAGGGTCGGGACATCGGGACCAAGGTCTTCCCGGAGACGCCCCACAAGTTTTTTCTGACCGCCGACCCGGCCGTGCGCGGGGACCGACGCGCGCGGGAGCTGGCGGCCCGGGGAACCCCTCAGACCCTCGAAGAGGTCCTCCGAGACATGGAAAAGCGCGACCGGGACGACGCGACTCGCGCCGATTCCCCCTTGACGGCCGACGACCGTTACACTCTCATCGACTCCACCGGCAAGCCGATCGAGGCCGTCGTCGCCGAGATCGAGGGGAATGTACGCCTGAGCATTTGACTCGGCTTTGCCCGGCAACATAGGATATTGCTTTGCGTCTCAGCGACTTATGAGAGGGGAACCCTTGTCCCATGCCGGGTGAAAATCGTAAAGGAGGTCGGGAAACCGAACCGATGGAAACCGAACAGGAACTGACACCCCAGGAGTACGAGCACCTTCTGGCTCAGTACGAGAATTCGTTTAAGAACCTTCAGGAGGGGCAGATCATCCGGGGTCGAGTTCTGGCGATTACCCCTTCGGAGGTCATCGTCGACATCGGCTACAAATCGGAGGGCATCATCCCGCTCTCCGAGTTCACGGATTTCTCAGGCCAGGTCACGATCAAGCAGGGCGATCCCGTCGACGTCCTTCTCGAGCGCACGGAGGACCAGAACGGCTACGTCGTTTTGTCCAAGGACAAGGCCGAGAAGATGAAGGTCTGGGACGATGTCGAGAAGTCCTTCCGCTCGGGCTCGACCGTCCGGGGCCGGGTGATCGATCGGATCAAGGGAGGCCTCGCCGTCGACATCGGTGTGAAGGCCTTCCTGCCCGGGTCGCTGGTCGACGTCAAGCCCGTCAAGAACCTCGAGGCTCTGCGCGGCAAGGACCTCGATTTCAAAGTCATCTCGGTCGACAAGAAGCGCGGCAACATCGTGCTCTCGCGTAAAGCCGTCGTGGAGGTCGAGCAGGAGGCCCGCAAGAAGGAAACCTTGCAGCTGCTCGAAGAGGGCCGCGTTCTGCGCGGCACGGTCAAGAACCTGACCGACTACGGCGCTTTTGTGGACCTCGGCGGCCTGGACGGCCTGCTCCACGTGACCGACATGTCGTGGGGCCGCGTGAACCATCCGTCGGATCTCGTGAAGGTCGCCGACGAGATCGAAGTGGTCGTGCTCAAGTTCGACCGTGAGACCGAGCGCGTGTCTCTCGGCACCAAGCAGCTGACCGAGGACCCCTGGGCGCACGTGCCCGAGAAGTACCCTGCGGGCTCCCGCGTGACCGGGCGCATCACGAACGTCACCGACTACGGCGCGTTCGTGGAGCTCGAGGACGGCGTCGAGGGCCTCGTCCACGTTTCCGAGATGTCCTGGTCGAAAAAGATCAAGAACCCGTCGAAGGTCGTGTCGCCCGGCGACACGGTCGAGGCGGTCGTCTCGGACGTCAACCCGGAGGCTCGGCGCATCTCGCTGTCGCTCAAGGACACGCTTCCCGATCCGTGGGAGAGCGTGGCCCAGAAGTACGCGGTCGGAAGCCGGGTCGCGGGCAAGGTCCGCAACCTGACGGACTTCGGCGCGTTCGTGGAGCTCGAGGAGGGCATCGACGGTCTCGTCCACGTCTCCGACATGTCCTGGACGCGCCGCATCAAGCACCCGTCCGAGGTGCTCAAGAAAGGCGATGACGTCGAGGCCCTCATCACGTCGATCGACCAGGACAACCGGCGTATTTCGCTCTCGATCAAGGAGTTCCAGCCCAATGACTGGCAGGGTTTCAAAGAGAAGCATCAGCCCGGCGACATCGTCGACGGCATCGTGACCCGGGTGGCGGACTTCGGCGTCTTCATCCAGATCGAGGGCATGGTCGAAGGCCTGATGCACGTCTCCGAGACGCCGCTGGCCCGCGGGCAGAAACCCCAGGAGCACTACAAAGACGGCGACACGGTTCGCGCGCGGATCCTGCGGATCGAGGACGTCGAGATGAAGGTCGGGCTGTCCGGCGTCCACCTCGACGAGGCCGCCGCGCCCGCGCAGGCGGAAACGGCGGAGCCGGCAGTCGGGGCCGCTCCGGAGGCCGTTGCGGACGCCGCCCCGGCCGAGCCGGCGGCGCAGGCCGCACCCAAGAAGAAGCGGACCCGCAAGAAGGCGGACGAAACCCCGAAGGCGGACGAAACCCCGAAGGAGTAGCGGGTTGCCCGCCGGACGGGGGCTGGCCCGCCGGTGCGCGGAGGGATACGGGCGATGACCAAGGCCGAATTGATCGAGCGGGTTGCGGTTGCGACGGAAGTGACCAAGAAGCAGGCCGAAGCGATCGTGGATACGGTCTTCGAGGCCATCGTACGTTCGTTGAAGGAGGGCCAGAAGATCGAGCTGCGGGGATTCGGCTCGTTCCGGCTGAGGGAACGAGGGGCGCGGATGGGCCGTAATCCCAAGACCGGCGTCAAGGTCTCCGTTCCCGCCAAGAAGATCCCGTATTTCAAGCCGGGCAAGGAGCTGAAGGAACTGATCAACCGGTAGGGAAGATGCCGGACGTTCTATTCGCCCCCTGGCGCTACGAGTATCTCGTGTCCGAAAAACAGAGCGAGTGCATCTTTTGTGCGGCGGCGGCCTCCGGGGACGACGAAGGCTCGCTCGTCGTCTACCGGGGAAAGCGGGTATTCGTGGTCCTGAATCGGTACCCTTACACCAACGGGCACGTCATGGTCGCGCCCTACGCGCACGAGGCCTGGCTGTCCGACTCGGCCGGTGAAACGCTCTCGGAGCTGATCGCCACGCTTGCGCGCACGCAGAAGATCCTGGTGGCCGAGTACCGGACCGACGGACTGAACGTCGGCATCAACTTCGGCTCGGCGGCCGGGGCGGGCGTGGCGGGCCACTATCACGTGCACGTCGTCCCGCGCTGGGCCGGCGACACGAACTTCATGACGGTCGCCGCCGGTGTGCGGGTCGTGCCGGAGGAGCCCGTGTCGACGCTGCGGCGGTTGGCGCCCCTTTTTGCGGAGGCCGGAGCTTGACCGAGAACCGCGGGGGCGGATCAGCGCGGTCCCCCTTCGTGGCCATGGCGCTCGCCTGGCTCTTCCCGGGGCTCGGCCATTTCTCCCTCGGGCGCCGCAGAACCGCGCTGGCGTTCGCTCTCATCGTGACGGCGACGTTTCTGGCGGGCATTTCGTTTCAGGGCCGTCTCTACACGGTCGAGGCGGGCCAGCCCCTGACGATGTTGGCGACCTTCGCAGTCTACGGGGCGGGTCTTCTGAACATCGCCGCGCGCCTGCTCTCGGACAACCCCGGCGGCACGATCCTGTCGCCGACGTACGAGTACGGCTGCGCCTTCCTCCTGACGGCGGGGCTGATGAACTTGCTCCTGGTTGTCGACGCGTGGGACATCGCGACGGGGCGCAAGCGATGATCGCCGCGATCTTCCCGGTGGACCACTTTCTGAGCATGTCGCTCTACGCGCTTCTCGTGTCGGCGTTCTTCTCGTTGCTGTGGCGGGACAGCCGCCGCGAGCGCTGGAAGCTGTTCGCCACCCTGCTCGGTTCGCTGGTCCTGGGCGGTCTCGCTGTGGCGTGGTTGATGTACCCGTTTCCCTAGGAGTTCGTGAACCTCCTCATCTCCGCCGGCGAGGCGTCCGGCGACCTGCACGGGGCCCGCCTGCTGCGAGCGCTGCGGGCGGTCCGGCCGGAGCTCACGGCCTTCGGAATGGGAGCGGGGCGCCTGGAAGCGGCGGGCCTCGACCGCATCGTGGCCTCCGAGGCGCTGTCGGTCGTCGGAGTCACCGAGGTCGTCGGGAAGCTCCCGGCGCTCGGCCGCGCGCTCCGCACCCTCGACGGCGCGGCCCGGCGGCGCCGTCCCGAAGCCGCCGTGCTCATCGATTTCCCCGACTTTCACGGGCTCTTGTCGCGGCGGCTCGAGCGCGACGGCGTGCCGCTCGTCTATTACGTCAGCCCGCAGGTCTGGGCCTGGCGGGGACGGCGGGCGCGGGTCATCGCCGGGCGCGCGCGGCGCATCATCACGCTCTTCCCCTTCGAGGCCGACATCTACCGCCGCCTCGGGGCCGACGCGGTGTGCGCGGGCCATCCGCTGGTGGACGAAGTCCGCGAGGGGCTCGCTGCGCCGTCGGCGCTTCTACCGAAGACGCGCCGCCGGCTCGTGCTGCTGCCGGGCAGCCGCCGCGTGGAACTCGAGCGGCATTGGGCCCCGATGCGCGATGCGGCGGCGTCGATCGCAGGGCGCCTGGACCTGGAGGTCGTGGCGGTCCGCGCCGCGGGTCTCTCCTCCGTCCTCTACGCCGGAGCCGCCGAGAAGGGAATCCGCGTCGTGGAGACGGGGCTGCACCCCCTTCTGGCCTCCGCCGACCTCGCCTTCGTGGCGTCCGGGACGGCGACCCTGGAAGCGGCCTTGTGCGGCGCGCCGATGGTCGTTGTCTACCGCACGTCGAAGGTGAGCTACGCGATCGCGATGGCCCTGGTGAAACTGCGGTGGATGTCGCTCGTGAACATCGTGGCCGGCGAGGAGATCGTGCCGGAGCTGCTTCAGGGCGCGCTGACCGCCGAGAACCTGGCGCGGGCGGGGGAGCGGCTGCTCTCCTCGCCGGCGCGCCTCGACGCGACCCGAGCGGGTCTCGCCCGCGTATCGCAGGAGCTGGGGCCTCCGGGGGCGAGTGCCCGTGCCGCCGGGTACGTTCTCTCCGCGCTCGACGCCTCGTCCCAACTCACGGCTCCCGGCTCCCCGACGCAGCTCCTCGCGCGATGAAGCCCCTTCCTCGTCTTTTGCGCTACTTCGGCCGCTACAAGCTCCGCGCGCTCGCGGCTCTCTGTGCGATGGGGCTCGTCGCCGCCGCGACCGTGGCGCTGCTGTTCCTCCTGAAAAAGGTCATCGACGAGGTTCTCGGCGCGGGTGCCTCGGAGGCGCTGACGGGAGGCGCCGCTTCTGTTACGGGGCGGATGACGCCCCTTCTGCGCTGGCTGGAGGAGGCGTACGCCGGGGTCCGCGACGCCGCGGTCTCAGCGGGCATCGACCCGCGCTACGCGATCCCACTCCTGCTGCTCGGAGCCCTGCTGGTCAAGAACGTGTTCGCGTACTTTTCCGAGTTCGCCCTCAACTCGATCGGCCTGGCAATGGTCCGAGACCTGCGGCAGGACGCCTACCGCTCTCTGCTGGACCAGTCGACGCGGTTCTCCTCGGAACGCGCGTCGGGAGACCTGATGAGCCGGCTGCTCTCGGACGCGGAGCAGATTCAGACCGCCTTCGGCTCGCGGCTGGCCGACTTTGTCCAGGGGAGCCTCACGATGGTGCTGGTTCTCCTGTACGTATTCTCGCTGAACCCCCGGCTGGCGTTCGCGGTTCTCGTCGTGGCGCCTCTGCTCGTCGTGCCGATCGTCGCCAACTTCCGCAAGCTCCGCCGCACCGGCCTCTCGGCCCGGGAGCGCATCGGCGAGATGGGGGCGATCCTCGGCGAGACCCTCCGCGGCCACCGTCTGATCCAGACCTACGCCATGGAGGACTTCGAGGCGGAGCGTTTCCGGGAGGCCAATCGCCGGTACTACCGCGCCAGCCGCCAGTCGATCCGCATCCAGGCCCTGAACTCGCCGCTCATGGAGATCCTGGCGGGCGTGGGCCTGGCCCTCGTCGTCATCTACGCCGCGGGACAGATTCGGGCCGGGCAGATGACGGTGGGCGGCCTTCTCTCCTTCCTCGCGGCGATCATGATGCTCTACAAACCGCTGAAGGACGTGACGCGGACGAACATCGTCCTCCAGGTAGCCCTGGCGTCTGCCAGCCGGATCTTCGAGGTCGTCGACGCCGAGAACGACATCCGGGAGAAGCCGGGAGCGACCGTGCTGGCGCCCTTTTCTTCGGCCCTGGCCTACCGGGGCGTGTCCTTTTCCTACGGAGAGGCGCCGGTGCTCTCCGGCATCGACCTCGAGATCCGGCGCGGCGAGACCGTGGCGCTCGTCGGGCCTTCCGGTGCGGGCAAGACCACCCTCGTCAACCTGCTTCCGCGCCTGTACGACCCGACCGGAGGCCGCGTGACTTTCGACGGCGTGGACCTGCGCGATGCGACCCTCGCATCCCTGCGCCGGCAGATCGGGCTCGTCACGCAGGAGACGATTCTCTTCGACGCCAGCGTGCGGGAGAACATCGCCTACGGCGAGAAGGCTCCGCCGCTGGAGAAAGTGCGCGCGGCGGCGCGAGCCGCTTGCGCCGACGAGTTCATCGAGCGACTCCCTCAGGGGTACGACACGCCGGTCGGAGAGGGGGCCTCACGCCTCTCGGGTGGCCAGCGCCAGCGTCTCGCGATCGCCCGGGCGATCTACAAGGACGCGCCGATCCTGATTCTCGATGAGGCGACCTCGCAGCTCGACACCGAGTCGGAGGCGCTGGTGGCGCGGGCGCTGGCCAACCTGATGCAGGGGAGGACGACCCTGGTGATCGCGCACCGCCTCTCGACCGTGCGGCGGGCCGATCGGATCCTGGTCATCGACCGCGGCCGGATCGTCGAAGAGGGCGCGCACAGCGAACTCTTGACTCGGCCGGGCCTCTATCGCAGGCTCCACGAGATGCAGTACTTCGCCGAGACCGACGCCGCGCTCTCCCGTCCGGCCGTTCCGTGATGGTGCGCAGCATGACCGGTTTCGGTCGGGCAAGCGGCTCCGTCGGCAAGGACTGGGCGGGCGAGATCGTGGCGCGAAGCGTCAACAGCAGGTTCCTGGACCTCTCGGTCAAGACCCGCGAGTCCGAAGCGGTCCTGGAGCCGGCGTTGAGGCGGGTGTTCGGAAAGCACCTGCAGCGGGGAAAAGTCGAGGTCGGCCTGCGCCTGCGCCGAACGACGCCGGCGCAGACGGAGGTCAGCGTCGACGAGAGCCTTCTCCAGGCCCTGCTCGCGCGTCTGGCGGCCCTGGCCGAGAAGTTCCCGATCGACGCCCGACTCTCGGCCCGAGACGTTCTTCTCATTCCCCAGGCGGTCACCGTCGAGTCTTCCGCCTCCACCTTCACGCCCGACGAGATAGCCGCCGTGGAGAACCTGGCTGCGGAGGCCGCGCGCGCCCTGGTCGCCATGCGGGAGTCGGAGGGGGCCGCCATCCGCGCAGACCTGGCTCCTCGGATCGACCTCCTCCGGCGCAAGGCGTCGGTCCTCGAGGGGCGGCGCGAAGAGATCGCCCGCAACCTTGCGGCGACGATTACGGCGCGGGTTCGCTCGCTCTTCCCGGACACTCCCCTCGACCCCGGGCGCCTCGAGCAGGAAGTGGCGCTCGCCGCCGACCGTGCCGACGTCGCGGAGGAGCTGCAGCGGCTCCAGGGCCACCTCGACCAGTTCGACGGGCTCCTGTCGAGCCCGCCCGCCGGGGTGGGCAAGACGCTCGATTTCCTGACGCAGGAGATCCTGCGCGAGTTGAACACTCTCGGCTCCAAGAGCCGGGACCTCGCCTCCACGCGCGAGGTTCTCGACATGAAGGCCGAGACCGAGAAGATCCGCGAGCAGGTGCAGAACGTCGAATGAGCGCACCGAGGGGGTTCCTGTTCATCGTGTCCTCGCCCTCCGGCGGGGGGAAAACGACTCTGATCCGGCGGCTGATGTCGAACCCGCCGGGCGAGCCGCTCCGGTTCTCGGTCTCGCACACGACGCGCCCAAAACGCGAAGGGGAAGTCGACGGCCGCGAGTATCACTTCGTGACGGCGGCCGAGTTCGAGCGCATGGCGCGCGATGGCGAGTTCCTGGAGCACAACGAGGTGCACGGCAACTTCTACGGCACGGCGAAATCTGAAGTGCTCCCGCGGCTGGCGGGGGGAGAGGACGTGGTGCTGGACATCGACGTGCAGGGGGCGCGGGACATCCGTGCCGCCTACCCCGAAGCGATCTCCATTTTCATCGTTCCCTCCTCGGCCTCGGAGCTGGAGCGGCGGCTGAATGCCCGGGGTCTCGACAGCGAGGACGCCGTTCGCAAGCGCCTCATCAACGCTGCCAAGGAAATCGCACAAGCCGAGGCCTTTCAGTATGTTATCGTGAATGAAGACCTCGAGCGGGCCGGTCGTGAGTTAGAATCCATAGTTCGCGCGTCGAGGCTGTCGCCCAAGCGGCAGGCGAGGGTTCTCGAGCGACTTCGTAAAGACTTCCGCTAAACATGAGAAGGGGTTCAACCTGATGATTCAGACGATGCCCGAAGGGGTGGATAGCAAGTTCCGGCTCGTTTTGCTCGTGGCGCGGCGGGCCGAGCAGTTGATGCGCGGCGCGCGTCCCAAGCTCGAAACTGATCGCCCGCTCAAGCCGACGCGGCTGGCCGCGGCCGAGTTCGAGGAGAACCAGGTGCGGTGGGGCTTCGGCGAGGAAGGCGGGATTCTGGAGGCGCCGGGCGAGGAGTCCGAGGACTTCGTGGCCGAGGAAGAAGAAGCCGCCCGCTGATCCTTCCGGCGCCCTGCGGAACCCCATGAAACGCCCCCCGCGGATCCTTCTGGGCGTCAGCGGAAGCATCGCCGCCTACAAGGCGGCCGAAGTCGTCCGCGGCCTCGTGCAGCGCGGCGCCGACGTGCGCGTGGCCATGACCCGGGGCGCACGCGGCTTCGTCGCGCCCCTGACCTTCGCCGTACTCTCGAAGCACGAGGTCCACACCGAGGTCTGGGGATCGGGCAATGCCCCGACGGTCGACCACGTGGCGCTCGCCGAGACGTGCGACCTGCTGCTCGTGGCTCCCGCCACGGCCCATACGATCGCCAAGCTCGCCAACGGCTTCGCGGACGACTTCCTCTCCACATACTTCCTGGCCCATCAGGGACCCGTCCTGCTCGCGCCCGCGATGGAATCGGCGATGTGGGGACATGAGGCCGTGCGCCGAAACGTGGCGCTGCTGTCGGCGCGCGGCGTGCGCGCCGTCGGACCCGAGAACGGGTTCCTGGCTTCGGGTCACGAAGGGGTCGGCCGCATGGCCGAGCCCGAGGCCATCGTCGTCGAGGCATGGCGAATCGCGACGGGCGCCGACCGCGACCTGGCGGGACTGCGGATCCTCGTGACGGCCGGCCCCACGCGCGAGCCGATCGATCCGATCCGCTTCGTATCGAACCGCTCGAGCGGAAAGATGGGCTACGCGCTCGCCGAGGCGGCGCGGGACCGGGGGGCCTCGGTGACCCTGCTCGCCGGGCCCGTGGAACTCCCGACTCCGCCCGGCATCCGCGTCCTGCGCTTCGAGACCGCGGATGACCTCCACGGCCTCCTCGTGCGCGAGTTCCCCGAATCCGACGCGCTCGTCATGGCCGCGGCCGTCGCGGACTTCATCCCTCGGGCGAGCCCGAATCGGCTGCACCGGGACGAGGGGGAGAAGTCTCTCCGGCTCGAGCCAGGCCGCGACCTGCTCGCGAGCCTGCGCCCCCTGAAACGCGCGCAGACCGTCGTGGCGTTCGCCGCCGAGACCGAGGACCTGGAGTCCCGCGGGCGGCGGAAGTTGGAGGCCAAGGGCGCCGATCTCATCGTCGTCAACGACGTCAGCCGCGAGGACATCGGATTCGATGCGGCCGAGAACGAGGTGCTGATCCTCGGCCCGGGGGGCCAGCGGGAAAGCGTCTCCCGGCGGGGCAAGCGGGAGGTGGCCGAGAAGATCTGGGATGCGTTTGTTGCGTCGCGGAAGAGTCAGAGCCTCTCGGCCAGCACGGTCCACTTGTCCGAAAACCAGCCGAAGTAGCGCCGGGACGGGTAGATTCCGACCAGCCGCAGTTCCGCCTCCGAAAGCTCCTTTTCCAGGTCGGCTCGCGAGAAACGGAACTGCATCTCGGGCAGCAGGCCGAGTGCCCGGCGGATCTGCCAGCCCAGGTATCGAAAGTTAATGCGGTGCCGGAAGTCGACGATGAGCCACCGGCGCGAGACGCGCCGCATCTCCGCGAGCACCCTCCGCCGGCCTTCGCGATCGAGGTGGAAGAAGAACCGGATCGCGAAGACGCAGTCGACGGCGCCGTCGCCATAGGGAATGGCTTCGGCGCTGCACTGAAAGAGCGCGAGCGCAGGACCGAACTTGCGCCGCGCCACGTGCATCATCTCGAGGGAAATGTCGGCCTCCGCCGCGCGGATCGCGCGCTCCGCGAGCAGCGGCACGAGGCGGCCGGTGCCGCAGGGCAGGTCGAGGGCGTCTTTCACCGGGCCGCCGCGCCGCGCCGCTTCGTCGAGCGCGCGCCCGATCGCTTTCAGGTCCCGTCGGTTGCGCCGGCGGCCTCGCGCGTTCTCGTACCTCCAGGAGTCGTACTCAGCCGCGACCGCCGGGTCGCGGTAGCGGGCGCCGGCCCTCTCGAAGGCGGACGAGATCGCCATGGACGCGCGGCATTGTACCGGCGATAGACTCCGCGAATGTCCGGCGCCGGACCCCCGCAGGGCGAGCTCGAGTTCTTCCGCGACCTCGGCGTTCAGGACCTCTTCGTCGAATCCGCGGCGTCCACGGCCGCCCCGGCGCTGGTTCCGGGCTCCATGCCGGACCTGCCCTCGCTCGCGAGGTTCCTCGCGGGCTGTCCCCGCTGCAAGCTGTCGAGGTCGCGCACGCACATCGTCTTCGGGCAGGGAAGCCCGAAGGCCCGGCTCATGTTCGTCGGCGAGGCCCCGGGACGCGACGAGGACGAGCAGGGTCTCGCCTTCGTCGGACGGGCGGGCCAGCTCCTCACCAAGATCATCGAGGCGATCGGGCTCACGCGCGAGGACGTGTACATCGCCAACGTAATCAAGTGCCGGCCGCCTCAAAACCGCAATCCCGAGCCCGACGAAGTCGTCACGTGCGAGCCATTTCTGTTCCGGCAGATTGACGCCATCAAGCCGAAGGTCGTCGTCGCGCTCGGCAGCTTCGCGGCGCGTGCGCTGTTGCGGACGCAGGAGTCGATTTCCCGGCTGCGCGGCCGCGTCTACGAGTACCGCGGCGCGAAGCTCATTCCCACGTTTCACCCCGCCTATCTTCTGCGCAACCCTTCGTCGAAGAAGGAGGTATGGGAAGATATGAAACTCGTAAGAACCCTGCTCAAGTCTCAACTGAAGTCTCAAGTCTGAAGCCTAAGCCCACAGCCCAAAGCCTGGAGGCTGAAGCCTTGAGCGCTTGAGGTTCGAGCCTTGAGCCTTGAGACTCGAGACTTGTATATCCGTGTCGCGGTCCCCGTTCCCGGGCTCGATTTACTGACGTATCGCGTTCCCGACGACACCGGCGCGCCTCCGGTCGGCGCTCGCGTGGTCGTGCCCGTCGGCTCGCGCGCGGTGACGGGCATCGTCGTCGAAGAGGCGTCCAGCGATGCCGGCATTCGCGAGGAGGACGTCAGGTCGATCCGGCAGGTTCTCGATCGCGAGCCGTTCGTCCCCGCCGACGTCGTCTCGCTCGCCCGATGGACCGCCGAGTACTACGCGGCCGGCGCGGGCGAAACGATTACCGCCGTTCTTCCCCCGAAGGCCCGCGGTGACCGCCCCGACGCGCACAAGACCCGAC
>JBKJWL010000197.1:0-25720 GCA_046716885.1 Thermoanaerobaculia bacterium
CCGTCGAGCTCGACCCCCAGTTTGCCATGGCCATGCTGGGGCTGGCGCGTCAGGCCAAAGACGACGAGCAGCGCGAAACCCTCATCCGACGGGCCGCCAAGGAGACGGGACGGTTGTCGGAGCGCGAGCGCCTCCACGTCGAGATGCAGACGGCCTTTTCCGAGAAGCGCCGGGACGACGGGATCGGGATCGCGCGCGAGCTTCACGCCAAGTACGTCCAGGACGTGCGGTCGGCCATGATCCTCGGGAGCCACGAGCTGACGAAGGGGAACGCGGACAACGCGATCCGGATCTTCGAGGAGCTCCTGGCGGTCGACCCCAACAACGCCGAGGCGTACAACCAGATCGGCTACTACCACGGCTACCGGGGCGACTACGAGAAGGCGATGGAGTACCTGACGAAGTACAAGTTCATCGCGCAGGACAACGCCAATCCCTTCGACTCGCTGGGCGAGGTCCAGGTCAACTCCGGCCACTACAACGAAGGCATCGAGAACCTGAACCGCGCCCTCGCGATCAAGCCCGACTTCATCGAGTCGATCGGTCACATCGCCGTGGCCTACGAGGGGATGGGCGAGTACGAAAAGGCTCTGGAGCAGTACAAGAAGGCAGCGGAGCTCTCCGACTCGAACAGCATGCGCCGGGAGTTTCTCTCGCGCGCCATGCGCACGCGGTTCTACGCGAAGGACCCGGAAGGGCTTGCGCGGATGTACGCCGCGATCAAGGCGCTTCCGCGCGATCCCAAAGAAGAGAAATGGGTCGCCCTCGACCTCGAATTCGGCGAGGCGGCGCTCGATCTGGCGCAGGGCCGGACGGCTCAGGCCGAGAAACGCCTGCGCGACCTGGCCCCGAAGCTCGACGAGATGATCCGGATCGAGAAGCCGCCCGCCGGCTACAAGCCGCACTTCCCGGCGTGGAACATGCTGATGGCCCTCGTCCTGGAAGAGCAGGGAAAGGCCGACGACGCCCTGGCGTTCTGGC
Organism: Thermoanaerobaculia bacterium; assembly: GCA_046716885.1. Lineage (GTDB taxonomy): Bacteria > Acidobacteriota > Thermoanaerobaculia > UBA5066 > Gp7-AA6 > DAHUXD01. The sequence goes on from JBKJWL010000197.1 coordinate 982, forward strand.
AGAAGAACGTGAACCCTCCCAACGCCTTCGCGAGCTTCGAGCAGCGCCGGTGGATCTTCGAGGCGCGGGCGTACGTCGCTGAGATCCTGGCGCGGCGCGGCGATCTCGACCAGGCCGAGAAGCTGATCGCCGAGAACCGCAAGTGGAACGCGAACTGGGCGCCGACCCGGGAGGCGGAAGTCGCCGTGGCGGAGCTGCGGCGCGTGAAGGTGCTGGCCGCTTCCAAATAATGGAACGGTCGCGGCACTTCGAAACCCAGCACAAGCTTCTCCTCCTCGAGACGCTGTACGACGCGGGTCTCTCGCTCGGCGCCCTGCCGGACGAGGAGGCGCTGGTCGAGGACGTGCTGTCGCGGGTCGTCGGCGTGCTGGACGCCTCGCGCGGATACGTGGTCACCTTCGGAGACGGAGGCGCGCGGCGCGCCGAGGCGCGCGTCGGCTTCCCCAAGCGGCCCGCCGAGGCGATGGTGGCCCAGGACGAGTTCCTGCGCGCGGTCCTCGACTCCGAATCGGCGATCACGCGCGAGAAGTTCAAGCTGCTCGGCCGGCCGGTCCTGACCGCCGTGGGCGCACGGATCTTCGGGGGCGGGCGCCCCATCGGCGTGCTCGTGCTCGCGGACAAGGAGGTCCGCCGCGGCGGCCAGGCCGCGTTCGACGAGGAAGACCGGCGCTTCCTGGTCTCGCTCGCGGGCCTGTGCGGCATGGCGATCGAGAACCGGCGGCACCTCGAGCGGCTGACGCGGGAGCGCGAGCGCCTGGAGGAGGAGAACCGGCGCCTGCTCGACGAAACCGGGCGCGCGGCCGCAGGAAGGCTCTTCGTCGGGGAATCTCCCGCGGCGCGCCGGGTGCTCGACCTGGTTTCGCGCGTCGCGGCTTCGAAGATCTCCGTCCTCGTGACGGGAGAGAGCGGAACCGGCAAGGAGCTCGTGGCGCGCATGATCCACGCCCGCAGCGACCGGGCGGACAAACCGTTCGTCGCGATCAATTGCGCGGCGCTCCCCGAGACGCTCCTCGAGTCCGAGCTTTTCGGCATCGAGCGTGGCGTCGCGACGGGGGTCGAGGCGCGCGCCGGGAAGTTCGAGACCGCGCAGAGCGGCACGCTCTTTCTCGACGAGATCGGCGACATGCCGGTCGCTCTCCAGTCCAAGCTCCTGCGGGTCCTCCAGGAGCGCGAGATTGAGCGCGTCGGCGGGCGCCGCCGCGTTCCGATCGACGTCCGGGTGCTCGCCGCCACGCACGCCCGCCTCTCCGAGCGGATTGCCCGAGGCGAGTTTCGCGAGGACCTCTATTACCGGCTTCGCGTCGTAGAGATCGCCCTGCCACCGCTGCGGGAGCGCCGGGAGGACATCCCGAAGCTGGTGCGCTATTTCCTGGAGCGGTGCGCGGCGCGCGAGGGGCGCGACGTGCCGTCCCTCGATCGAGACGCTTACGCGGCGCTGCTGACGCACGACTTCCCGGGCAACATCCGGGAGCTCGAGAACCTGCTCGAGGGCGCCGCGGCGCTGTCCCAGGGGAGCACGATCCGGCGCGAAGACCTCCAGTGGCTGCCCCGCGCGGCGCTGCACCCGGAGGGGAGCGCGTCCCCCTCCGCGCCCGACGAAGAGATCCCGGACCTCCGGGCTCTCGAGGAGCGTCACATCCAGCGCGTTCTGCGGCTGGCGGGCGGCAACAAGAGCCGCGCGGCTCGCTTGCTGGGCATCAGCCGCCGGACGCTGTACCGGAAGCGAGTTGCGGGACATTAAGTCACTGCGTCATTAAGTCCCAACTTATATTACAAGATATTTTGAATCAGCTATTTAGCTACAGCAATAGAGCGGTGGTTGCACCATACTGTGTCAACATGATACGTTATGTGCGTAGTGGCCACACCCCGTGTTCACCGAGCTAAGGCCCCTGGATCGAGGCTTTTGCGTGGCTTCCGCGCGTCGCTCTGGACGTGGCAGGACTCTTGCCCTTCTGAAGCGGCGCGGTGATGAGAAAAGCTCTTGCGATCGGGCTCGAGGCCATCGAGGCGCCCAACCTGCTCTGGGGGTTGCTGGCAGGGGAGCTCTCGCTCGCCTTGCTCCTTCTGGTGTCCGATAGACTGCCCGCTGTCTTGATCCGTTCACTGCAACTCTTCCTTCGGTTCTAGAAAGGGCCGAGCGCGTCCCATGTCGCAGGGAGGAACAGCCCCCCCGGGGTTGAGCCCCACCGGCTCACGGGAAGTCTCCATGACCATTCCCGTGGCGCCCGAGATGGAGATCGTCGCCACGGCGCAGGCAGCGGCTCTCGGCGAGTACATCGCGATGCCGCGCGATAAGATCGACGAGGTCAAGCTCGCCCTCGTCGAGGCCTGCATCAACGCCTTCGAGCACGCCGACTGCCGGGACGAGCAGCTGCACCTGACGTTCCGTCTCGGCCAGGAACCGAAGGGCCGCGAGTGGCTGGAGGTGGAGGTTCTGGACAAGGGCAAGGGGTTCGATCACGGGACCGTCGAGCCTCCGAGCCTGGAGAACAGCTTCGGGAGCCACCGCAAGCGCGGGTGGGGGCTCCAGATCATCAAGAGCCTGATGGACGAGGTCGAAATCACGTCGGGGCAGTGGGGGACGCGGATCCTGATGAGGAAATACAAGTGAGCGAGACTTGCAAGGTGTCCTCGGAGCGGAGGGGCGACGTCGCGATTCTCTGGACCGATGGCTACATCAACAACCAGGGGGGTGAGGAGATCGCGCGCGAGGCCTACGCGCATCTGGACCAGGGGGTCCGGGCGCTCGTTCTGAACCTCGAGAAAACGCGGATCGTCAACTCGATCGGCATCTCGATCCTCATCGAGGTGCTCGAGAAAGTCATGGACCGGAAGGGCGCGCTCGCGTTTTGCGGCCTGACGCCGACTATCGACAAGACGTTCCGCATCATGGGGCTGGCCCAGTACGCCGAGATCTTCCCGACTCAGGAGGAAGCGCTCCGCGGCGTCGCGTCGCCGACGGCCTGACCCTTGTCCACGCAGTCGCCATGACCGCTCCGGTTCCTCTCTCTGCCGCCCGCCCCGAAGAGCTCTGGAGCCGAATCGGGACGATCCTCGAGGGCGAGGGCCCCCTGTCCGTGCGAATCGCCGAGGCCGCGGTTGCGGCCACCGGCGCCCGCGACGCACGGCTGTACCTGCGCGAACGGGGCGCCTGGGTCCTGGCCGGCGAGACCGTGGCCCTCGGCGAGGTCCCCGAGCCGTTGACCGAGGGTGCCCTGCAGCGCGAAGACGACTGGTGGATCCCCCTCGCGCTGGAGGGCGAGACCCACGGCGCCCTCCGGCTGGTCGCGGTTCCGGGCGCCGAGTCCCTCGAGCATGCGCGGCTGCTCGGATTTCTCTTCGGCTCGCTCGTCGGGGCCGACTGTCTGGCGCGCCAGGTGCGCGAGGCCGAGTTCGAGCTCAAGGCGCGTCTCCTGGAGCTGGAGTCGCTCTACGACCTTGGCCTCTCGCTCGGCGGGCAGCTCGATCTCTCCGCGCTCGCCGATGAAGTGCTGTTCCGCTCGATCTCGCTGACGGACGCCGGCAAGGGCACGCTCGTTCTGCTCGAAGACTCGGGGGCGGTGCTGCTCGAGAGGAGCGTCGGCGGCGAGGTCCTCGCGTCCCGCGACGTCGCGGAGTGGACTCTGCCGGAAGGCGGCGTCATCAACAACGCTGCGGCCTCGGTGCCGACGGCGGGCATGAAGCTCGCGTCCTGCGAGAAGTGCCTGGCGGTCGCGATCTCGGTCCCGGGCCGGCGCCTCGGGGTGCTCGCCGTCGCCGACAAGGAATCCCGGGACGGGCGGGTCCTCGACTTCACGGCCACGGATGCGCGGCTCCTCTCGCTCTTCGCCAACCAGGCGGCGGCGGCCATCGAGACGGCGCGGCTCCACAAGGATGCGATCGAGAAGGAGCGCATGGAGCGGGAGCTCGAGCTCGCCGCCGCGATCCAGCGCCAGATCCTGCCCCGCGACCTGCCGCGGGTCCCCGGCCTCGAGATCGCGGCCCGGAACGTGCCCACGCGCCAGGTGGGAGGCGACTACTTCGATCTGTTCCCGCTCTCGCGGGGGCGTCTGGGGTTTCTCGTCGCCGATGTCTCCGGCAAGGGGATCCCGGCGGCGCTCCTCGTGTCGACGGTGCACGCCGCCGTGCATCTTCAGATCGACGAAGCCCCCACGATCGCCGATCTCATGGGACGCATCGACCGGCACCTGCAGAAGTACGCGGCGACCCGCAAGTTCCTGACGTGCTTCTTCGGGGTGATCGAGCCGGATTCGGGCCTGCTGCGCTACGTCTCCGCCGGGCACAACCCGGCGCTCCTGCGCCGCGCCGCGGGCGGAGGGAGCGAGCAGGTCAAGGCGACGGGGGTGCCGCTCGGCATGTTCCCGAACGCGAGCTGGAAGGAAGAGACCGTCGTCCTCGAGCCGGGCGACCTGCTCTGCGTCTACACGGACGGAGTGACGGAGGCCCTGGACGCCGCCGACGAGGAGTTCGGGATGGACCGGCTGGCGAGGCTGCTCGAGGCGCCCGCGGCGCCTCCCGAGCTCTGCGCCTCCATCTTCGACGCGGTGAGCGCGTTTGCGGCCGACGTGCCCCAGTACGACGATCAGACCCTGCTGCTGATCCGACGGACGAACTAGCGCTCGCTCCGCGTTAAGATCCCCGGGTGTTTCTCCTCCTGACACTTCTGTTCGCGGCGACCGAGCCCGCGGCGGATCTCCTGCTCGAGAACGGCGTGGTGTACGTTGCGGCGGACGCGAAGCCGCGCCCCGCGTCGATCGTCGTCGGGGACGGGAAGATCCTCTTCGTGGGCGATGCCGCAAGAGCGCGCAAGCGCGCCGGCGACGCGCGGCGCGTGAATCTCGAGGGGGCCTTCGTGTTCCCCGGCTGGACCGACGCCCACCTTCACCTGCTGGGACTCGGAAAGGCGGGGGAGACCGCGGACCTCCGCGGTGCTGCGAGCTCCGAAGAGGCCGCGCAGCGCCTGCCGAAGGCCGCCGCCGCCCTTCCGCCGGGTGCCTGGTTGGAGGGCCGCGGATGGGACCAGAACCTCTGGTCCGGCAAGGAGTTTCCGGATGCCCGCGCGCTCGATCGGGTCGTCCAGGATCGCCTGGTCGCCCTGCGCCGTGTGGACGGCCATGCGCTCTGGGTCAACCAGGCCGTGCTCGAGGCGGCGGGCATCGGAGCGGTCACGCGCGATCCCGAAGGCGGCCGCATCGTGCGCCGGCCCGACGGGTCGCCGTCGGGCGTGCTGGTGGACAACGCGATGGAGCTGGTCGAGCGCGCCATGCCGGAGGCCTCCGCCGCGGACCGGGAAAGATGGCTCCTCGCGGGGGCGGCCGCCTGCGCGCGCGCGGGCTTGACCGAGATCCAGGACGCCTCCGGGTACGACGCGGAGTCGATCGCCGCGCTCGAGCGGCTGGCCTCGCGCGGCGCGCTCCCGATCCGGGTCTACGCGACGGTCTCGCCCGAACCCGAGGCGTTGTCCGCGTTCCTCGCCCGCGGCGCGCGGGTCAATGGGGCGGCGGACTTCCTGACGGTTCGCGCGATCAAGGCCTACGCCGACGGCGCTTTGGGCAGCCGCGGCGCGGCCCTGCTGGCGGATTATGCCGACGAGCCGGGCAAGCGCGGCTTGCTCGTCACCTCGCCAGAGCGCCTCACCGAGATCGCGCGCCAGGCCCGCCGGGCCGGATGGCAGCTCTGGATCCATGCCATCGGCGACCGGGGCAACCGGATCGCCCTCGATGCGTTCGAGAAGGCGGCCGAGACGGTTCCCGAGGCTCCCGCGGGGGCCAGGCGCCCCCGCATCGAGCACGCGCAGGTCGTCGCTCCCGAGGACTTCCCGAGATTCCCGCGCCTCGGCGTGATCGCGTCGGTTCAGCCGACGCACGCCACCTCCGACATGGGGTGGGCCGAGGCCCGCGTGGGGCCGTCGCGGATCGCCGGGGCGTACGCCTGGCGCAAGCTGAAGACCGCCGGCACGAGGCTCGCCGGGGGAAGCGATGCGCCGGTGGAATCCGAGGCCCCGCTTCTCGGTTTTTACGCCGCGGTGACTCGAAAGGAATCGTCGGGAAAGCCCCCGGGGGGGTGGCGGCCTGGCGAGGCGCTCTCGCGCCGGGAAGCCCTGGCGCTCTTCACGTCGGACGCGGCCTTCGCGGCGTTCGAAGAGACGTGGCGCGGCCGGATCGAGCCGGGGTACGCCGCCGACCTCACGATTCTCGGGCGCGATCCCATGACGGTCCAGGTCGACGAGATCCCAGGGATCCCCGTCGCGATGACCGTCGTCGGAGGCCGGATCGCCCACGGACCGGCCGGCCCATGAGCCGGCGCGGCATCGCGGCTGGCGCAGGGCTATTCTTGCTCTGCTTCGGGCTCGCGGCCTCCGGCTGCGACTCGCGGCGGGGAGGCCAGCCGAACGTGCCATCCGCTCAGAACGACGCCGATGCCGCGCGTCGGGCCCGCATGGTGGACTCTCAGATCCTGGCCCGGGGCGTGCGCGAGCCCCGCGTCCTCGCCGCCATGCGGAAAGTGCCGCGGCACCTGTTCGTCGATCCCGGGCAGCGCGCCGGCGCCTACGAGGACCACCCGCTTCCGATCGCCGGGAGCCAGACCATCTCGCAGCCCTACATCGTCGCCTTGATGACGGAGCTTCTCGAGCTTCCGGCGAAGGCGCGCGTGTTGGAGATCGGCACGGGGTCCGGTTACCAGAGCGCCGTGCTCGGAGAGCTGGCCTCCGAGGTCTACTCGATCGAGATCCTTCCGGAGCTGGCGCGCGCCGCGGGCGACAAGCTCCAGCAGCTCGGCTACATGAACGTCGTCGTGCGCGAGGGCGACGGCTATCGCGGCTGGCCCGAGCACGCGCCCTTCGACGGCATCATCGTGACCGCCGCGCCCGAGCGCATCCCCCAGCCGCTCCTCGATCAGCTCTCGCCGGGCGGGCGCATGGTCATTCCCGTGGGCGGCTTCTTCCAGGAGCTCAAGGTCTTCACCAAGGGGCCCGACGGACGCATCACGGAAAAAGACATCATCCCCGTCCGGTTCGTACCGATGACCGGGGAGATCGAGAAGGAGAATTAGGGGGTCAGGTCTTCATTCTTCGGAATTTCAGAACAGGTGTTCTTATTGCCGCGGCGCGGCTGAAATTCCGAAGAATGAAGACCTGACCCCGTTTAATTCGTCGGTGTATCCGTTCCCTCGGCCACGGGAGCTTGGAAATCGGAGCGGATCTCGCCGTAGCTGCGCTCGTAGAGCTCGACGTTCTGTTGCAGCGCGCGCAGGAGCTGCTTGGCGTGGTACGGCGTCGTCAACACGCGAGACATGACCTTGACGTCGGGGCGGCCGGGCACGGCGCGCCCGAAATCGAGGACGAACTCGGTCGGGTTGTGGAGGATGTTGGCGAAGTTGACGTAGTGCCCCTCGGCGGTGGCTTCGTCAATCGTGACCTTCACGGGCACCGGCTTGGGATCGGTCATGGGGGCCTCCGCTCCTCAGTCTAACGCGGGCGGCCGCGTTACACTGGTGTCGTGCCCGCCGTCCTGAGAGTCCTGCTGCTGCTGTCGGTGGCGGCTTCGGCCGCCGCTCAGCAGAATGTCCCGTCGCTGTCCGACCTCTCGCAGGGACCCCAGAAGTTCTCCGCGAATCCGCTGGTCGCGGAAGGCGATCGTATGTATTCCCGCCGGCAGGAAGGCCGCGTGGGAGTCAGGGCCAGCGTGGGGCCGATCAACCAGGCGATCGCGGCCTATGAGGAGGCCGCCCGCGATCCCGACTATGTCGAGGCGCGGTGGAAGCTGGTGCGAGCCCTCTACTTCAAGGGCGCCTACACGGGCCTCGAGGACGGCCCGCGCAAAGCCGTCTTCCAGAAAGCCAAGCGCGTCGCCGAGGAGGCCATCGGGATCCTCGGCAAGAGCCTCGAGAAGCGGGGCATCAAGGGCTTCCTGGAGTTCGGGCCAAACGCGCTGGCCGGACATTTCAAGGACCGCTCCGACGCGGCTCCCACCTTCTTCTGGGCCGCGGTGGCCTGGGGCGAGTGGGCGCTCTCGGCGGGAAAGCTCGAGGCGGCTCGCACCGGCGCCGCCGACACGATCCGGGACTACGCGCTCACCGTGATTGGCCTCGATCCCGATTTCGAGGAGGGCGGAGGCTACCGGATCCTCGGGCGCCTCCACGACCAGGCTCCCTGGATCCCGTTCGTCACCGGCTGGGTGTCCAGCGATGAGGCGGTCAAGTCCCTTCGCCTGGCGATGCAGCAGAACAAGCGGAACTTCGTCAACCGGCACTTCCTCGCCGAGGCGCTCTACCGGGGCGACGCAAAGGCGAAGGCCGAGGCGATCGCGCTCGAGGAGGCGCTCGCGGGCGGCGCACCTTCGCCGCAGCACCTGATCGAGGAGCTCAAGATCCAGGAGGACGCGCGGCGAAATCTCGCGGCCTGGAAGAGAGCCGCGTAGCCCGCGGACGCTCGGGCAGCGCGCGGAGAAGCTGCCGGGCCGTGCGCCCGCTGCGGGGATGTTTCCAGCCCGGGGCGATCTCGGCCAGGGGCGCGAGCACGAACCGGCGGGATTCCATCCGCGGGTGCGGGAGGACCGGATCGGGCCGCGCGCGCAGCGCCCCGCCGAGATCCAGAAGGTCCAGGTCGATCTCGCGCGGGCCGTTCCGGAACGAGGGCGTGCGGCCGACGGCCTTTTCGATGCGTTGCAGCTCTCGGAGCAGCGCCGCGGCCGTGCCTCCCCAGGCGACCGCCGCGACCGCGTTCCAGAACCGCGGCTGCGCCGCATAGCCGACCGGCTCCGTCCCGTAGAACGAGGAGACGGCGAGGACCGGCGCGAGGAGGGAAAGCTCGAAGAGCGCGTGCTGGAGACGGGCGCGGCGGTTGCCGCGGTTGGAGCCGAGCGAGATGTAGGCGATCTGCGCTCGTGGTCGGGCGGGCCTAGTAGACTTCGTCTTCCTCTTCTTCGGGCTCGGCGCGCTCTTCGCCTTCCTCGAGCTCGTCTTCGGGGTCCGCCTCCCGTTCGGGCTCGGCCGGCCCTTCTTCACCGAACTCCTGCGGGTTCTCGTCGGGAATCGTCTCGAGGAGCGCCGAGCGGCGGGGCGGCCGCGGCGCCGGGGGCGGCGCGTCGTCCGACTTCGAGTTCTTCTGGTTGGCTCCGCACTTGGGACAGATCGCCTCGGGCTTGCCGAGGTTGTAGAACTTCGTGTGGCAGTGGAAGCACTCGTACTTTTTTCCGAGATCGGGCATTTCCCCCTCGAAAGGCGGCCAAACCTAGCACGCGGGTTTTCAAGGGTCAAATGCGGGCCGTTTGCTAAGATCGAAGCCGATGGCCCGCCCACCCGGATCGCTCCTGGTCCTGCTCCTCGGCGCGGGTCTTTTCGCGGGCCCGCGTCCCGCCTTCGGCCAGTTTCCGTGGGCGGGCGCTCGCGCCGTCGGCATGGCGGGCGCTCAGGTCGCCGCCGTCGACGACGGCACGGCCGCTTGGTCCAATCCCGCCGCCCTCGGGCGCCTGGAGGGCTGGGGCGTGGAGCTCTTCGCCAGCGGCCTGGCGTCCAACCGCAACAACCTGGTCGGCGCCGTAGACAGCCTCGCGAATCTCCCGTTTCAGGACATCGCCAGCGGCCAGCGGCTCGATCTGCTGTCCGAGCTCGTCTCCGATCTCGACAGCCTCGTGCGCTCCGACACGTCGGTCACCTTTTCGGGTGTGGCCGCTCTGGCCGTTCATTACCGCGGCGTCTCCCTTTCCGTCGGCAGCCTGCCCTACGCCGGCATCTATCCGGTGATCGACCTGACGCACGTGGTTCCAAACGGGGGCCCGGTCGACGGCTTGAGCTTCAACGACACTGGTCTCTATCTCCTGGGGCTCTCGGCTCGCGAGGTGCGTCTTGCCTACGGCCGCGGGTTCCTCGGAAACACGGTCCTCGTCGGCGGGGCGGCGCGGCTGGTTCTCGGGCGCACCTACTTCACGCGCTGCGGCGTCTTCGACGACTGCCAGAACAAGGACCTGCGCAATCTCGTCAACGAGGCGTTCGAGCAGAACGCCGTCAGCTCGACGGCTTTCGCGTTCGACCTCGGCGCGGAGGTCAACCTCGGCATCGTCCGCGTCGGCGTCGTCGGAGTCTCGCTCAACGAGCCCAGTTTCGACGTCGCCGTTCGGCCGGGCGCGCCGGCCACGGTGCCGCTGCCGCGGCAGATCCGCGGGGGAGTCGCGGTGAACCCTCTGCCCTTCCTGACCCTCGCCGCCGACGGCGACTTCTTGAAGAGCGACACGCTCGCCCCGGGGACAGAGAGCCAGCAGCTCTCACTCGGCGCCGAGTTCCGCATCCCCCTCTTCGCCTTCCGCGTCGGCGGCTTCCGCGACTTCGCGGCGACGCAGCCCCACTGGGGCTATTCGGTCGGCGTCGGCCTTCACCTTCCGGCAGTTGCCATCGACGCCTCGGTCCTCTTGTCGCCCAAGGGGGGCCTGAATCCCACGGACCTCGACCGGCAGGACCTCGGAGCCGGTGCCAGCGTCCGCGTGCATTTCTAGTTGTTCGACCTGCTCGCGCGCGACCCGCAGTCCTCCGCCCGGCGGGGGCGGCTGCGGACCGTCCACGCCGAGATCGAGACGCCCTGCTTCATGCCGGTCGGCACCCGGGGCGCCGTGAAGGGCGTGGCGTTCGACTGGCTCGAAGCGTGGGACTGCCGGGCGGTCCTCGCGAACACGTACCACCTGATGGCGCGGCCGGGTCTGGCGACGATCGCGAAGGCCGGAGGCCTCCACGCCTTCATGGGCTGGTCGCGCGCGATTCTGACGGACTCGGGCGGCTTCCAGGTGATGAGCCTGTCCGCTCACCGGCGGATCACGGAGGAGGGCGTGGAGTTCCGTTCCCCGGAGGACGGGACGAAGCACTTCCTGACCCCGGAGCGCGCGATGGAGCTTCAGAGCGGATTCGGCGTCGACATCGCGATGGCCCTCGACGTGTGCCCGCCATTACCCGCCGAGAGGGCGCAGATCGAAGAGGCCTGCCGGCTGACCCTCGCATGGGCAGAGCGGTGCTGCCGCGCTTACACCGGACCGGGCTTCCTCTTCGGCATCCTGCAGGGGGGGACCTTCGAGGACCTGCGGCGGCGGTCGGCGGAGGGGCTCGGAGCGCTCGATCTGCCGGGCTACGCGATCGGAGGCGTCGCCGTCGGCGAGCCCAAGGCGGCGATCCGCGAGGTCACCGAGCTTTCCGCGGCGCTCCTGCCCGAGGGGAAGCCGCGATACCTGATGGGCGTCGGCACGCCGGCCGACCTGCTCGCCTCGGTCCGCGCGGGTGTCGACCTCTTCGACTGCGTGCTGCCGACGCGCAACGGCCGCATGGGCCACGCCTACACCCGCCGCGGCGAGATCGCGATCAAGCACGAGCGATTCAAAGAGGATCTCGCGCCGCTCGATCCCTCGTGCGGCTGCCCCGTCTGCCGCCGCCACAGCCGCGCCTATCTGCGGAATCTCTTCGTCCTCAAAGACTTCTCGGCCCCGATGCTGCTTTCCATGCACAACGTGCACTTCTATTTGACGTGGATGGACGAGATCCGCCGCGCGATCGCGTCGGGAGCGCTCTCTTCGCTCACCGCTCCGACCGAGGAGAAGCTCCCCGACGGCGCCTGACACCTCGACACGAGGCCGGAAGCGCCGCCGCTGTGTTAGGTTCGGGTTCGGCCGGGGGGGGGGTCACCATGCGGCTCAAGGTCAACGGCACGCTTCACGAGGTCGACGCCCCTGCCGACATGCCGCTGCTCTGGGTGCTGCGCGACATCCTCGGACTGACGGGCACCAAGTACGGCTGCGGCATGGCGCAGTGCGGCGCGTGCACGGTGCATCTGGACGGGGAGACCATGTTCTCCTGCGTGCTGCCTGTGTCGAAGGTCGGCGAGCGCGCCGTCACGACGATCGAAGGCCTCGGCGCCACGGGCCTTCATCCGGTTCAGCGGGCGTGGATCGAGGCGGACGTCGTGCAGTGCGGTTACTGTCAGTCCGGGCAGATCATGGCCGCGGCGGCCCTCCTGCAGATCGTCCCGAAGCCCACGGACGCGGAGATCGACGCGGCGCTCTCGGCGAATATTTGCCGGTGCGGCACCTACCAGCGGATCCGCGGGGCCGTGCATCTGGCGGCGGAGATTTCGGCGAAGGAGACGAAGTCGTGAGCGCGCGCAGAGGGTACTCCCGCCGCCGGTTCCTGAAGACCTCCGCGGGCCTCGTCATCGGCTTCACGGTCCTGCCGAAGGGGAGACTCTTCGCCCTCCAGCAGTCCCCGGGCGCACCGGCGCCTCTGCCCCCGCCGAACGCGTTTCTGCGAATCGGCGAGGACGAGACGGTCACGGTCCTCCTCGCGCACTCGGAGATGGGCCAGGGGGTCTGGACGACGCTTCCGATGATGGTCGCCGAGGAGCTCGAGTGCGAGTGGGGAAAGATCCGTGTCGAGAACGCGCTGGCGGCGCCCGTGTACGCCCATCCGACCTTCGGGGCGCAGATGACGGGGGCCTCGACGTCGTCCTGGTCCGAGCTCGACCGCTACCGGCAGGTCGGAGCGATGGCCCGCGAGATGCTCGTCGCCGCCGCGGCCGCCGGGTGGAAGGTCGCTCCCTCCGCGTGCCGCGCCGAGAACGGCTTCGTCGTGTCGGGAAGCCGTAAGGCCTCCTACGGATCGCTCGCGAGGGCCGCGCAAGCACAAAAGCCGCCGGCGTCGGTGAAGCTCAAGGACCGGAAGGACTGGAAGATTCTCGGAAAGCCGACCCAACGCCTGGATTCTCGCCAGAAGGTGACAGGGCAGGCCGAGTTCGGGATCGACGTGAAGGTTCCCGGCATGAAGATCGTGCTCGTCGCGCGCTCCCCGGTTTTCGGCGGCAGGGTCAAGGGCTTCCGCGCCGAAAAGGCCAAGGCCGTTCCCGGCGTTCGCGCCGTCGTCCAGGTCCCTTCGGGAGTGGCCGTCGTCGCGGACCACTTCTGGGCGGCCAGGCTCGGGCGCGAAGCGCTGGAGATCGACTGGGACCTCGGTCCCGGCGCGAGCCTCGATACCCCGAAGATGATCGAGGAGTACCGCGGGCTCGCCGCGAAGGACGGTTTGAAGGCCGCAACCGCGGGCGACGTCGCGGCGGCCCTCGCCTCGGCGAAGACGCGCGTGGACGCGGAGTACGAGTTTCCCTTCCTCGCGCACGCCACGATGGAGCCGATGAACTGCACGGTGCGAATCGGCCCCGACTCGGCTGACGTCTGGACCGGCACGCAATTCCAAACCGGCGACCATGCGGCCGTTGCGAAGATCGCGGGATTGAAGCCCGAGCAGGTGAAGCTCCATACGACGTTTCTCGGCGGAGGCTTCGGGCGCCGCGCGACCCCGACGAGCGACTTCACCGCCGAGGCCGCGCACGTCGCGAAGGCGGCCGGCGTGCCGGTCAAGGTCGTCTGGACGCGGGAAGACGACATGCGCGGCGGCTACTACCGCCCGATGGTGGCGCACAGGCTCTCGGTCGGCGTCGGCGACGACGGCGCGCCCGTCGCATGGAAGCACTCGATCGTGGGGCAGTCCATCCTCGAGGGGACGCCTTTCGCCATGATGATCAAAGACGGCATCGACGAGACCTCGGTCGAGGGCGTCGCCGATTCGCCGTATGTGAAGGGGACGCCGCATCACTCCGTGGGGCTCCACTCGCCCAAGTCCGCCGTGCCCGTGCTCTGGTGGCGCTCGGTCGGCCACACGCACACGGCCTACGTGATGGAGACGACGGTCGACGCGCTCGCGCAGGCTGCGGGAGAAGACCCGCTCGCGTACCGCCGCCGGCTGCTGCGGTCGGCGCCGCGGCACCTCGGCGTCCTGAATCTCGCCGCGCAGAACGCCGGCTGGGGCACGCCGCTGCCGGCGGGGCGTTTCCGCGGCCTCGCCGTGCACGAGTCCTTCGGGAGCTACGTCGCCCAGGTCGCCGAGGTCTCGGTCGAGAAAGGGAGGATCCGCGTGCACCGCGTCGTCTGCGCGATCGACTGCGGCGTCTGCCTCAACCCCGCCGGCGTCACCGCGCAGATGGAGTCGGGCATCGTGTACGGCCTCTCGGCCGCGCTCTACGGCGAGGTGACGTTGAAGGGCGGCCGGGTCCAGCAGTCCAACTTCCACGACTACCCGGTGCTCCGCATGGATGAGATGCCGAGGGTCGAGGTCCACATCGTCGAGAGCGGCGAAAAATCCGGCGGCGTCGGCGAGCCGGGCACGCCGCCGATCGCCCCCGCCGTCGCGAATGCCCTTTTTGCCGCGACGGGAAAGCGTCTGCGTCAGCTCCCGCTGAGGCTCGCGTGAAGAGCGTCCTGGTTTGCCTCGCGGCCGCCGGGATCGCCATCTCCGCGATGCTCGCATCCGCGCCGCCGCCGGCGGTTTCCGAGAAGGACGGCCTCGCTGCGTTCGAGACCGTGCGCGCCGTGCTCCAGCACCCGCGCTGCCAGAACTGCCACATCCCCGGCGACGCGCCGCTCCAGTTCGACGCCGGCCTGACGCACGCGCAGAATGTCCTCCGCGGCAAGGACGGAAAGGGCGCGCCGGGCCTCGCTTGCGCGACCTGCCATGCCAGCGCGAACCCGCCCGCGAGCTACGGGGCGAGCATGCCGCCCGGAGCGCCCAACTGGCACCTGCCGCCGCCGGACAAGAAGATGGTCTTCATCGGTCTTACGAGCGGCGAGCTCTGCCGCGTGGTCAGGGACCCGAAGAAGAACGGCGGCAAAGACTTCGCCGCGCTGACCGAGCACGTCGCGAGCGACGGCCTCGTCCTTTGGGGCTGGAGCCCGGGGGTCGGCCGCGCGCCGGTCTCCGTGGCGCACGCGGAGTTCGTCGCGAAGTTCAAGACCTGGGTCGACGCCGGCGCGCCCTGCCCGACGCCCTAGAGTTCGCTGTTAGCCCCTCATCTGCCGACCTTCCGCGAGAGCTTTGAAAGGCTGCTTTGCAAGGCCTCGAGAGCCTTGAAGAAAATCGCCAGGGCTGCGCTCGCTGCGCCTACCTCCGGATCAACACCTCCTCGTCGGGTTTCTTCTCAATCACAGGGACTTGCGCGCCCGCCGCGGGGTAGCCGACGGGGATCAGGAGATACGGCTTCTCGTACGCCGGGCGGCCGAGGATGCGGTTAAGAAATCCCATCGGCGAGGGCGTGTGAGTCAGCGTCGCGAGGCCCGAGAGATGGAGCGCCGCGAGCAGGAAGCCGCACGCGATGCCGACGGACTCGGCGACGTAGTAGTTCTTCCGCTTGACGGCCGTCCCGTCGTCGACTCCGCCCGCGACTGGGACGGGCTCGACATCCATGCGGAAGACGGCGATCAGGTACGGCGCGATCTCCAGGAACGGCTTGTGCCAGTCGGTGCCCAGCGGTGCGAGTGCCTCGAGCCACTCGCCGGGCATGCGCCGCTCGTAGCTCTCCTTCTCCTCGGCTTCCGCGGCGATGCGGATCGCGCGCTTGATCTCCGGGTCCGACACGACGACGAACTTCCAGGGCTGGCGGTTGGCGCCGGAAGGCGCGTGGGCAGCGGCCCGCACGGCGCTTCGGAGCAGTTCGAACGGCACGGGCTCGGGCGAGAAGTCGCGCACGGTGCGCCGCGCGGCGATCCGAGCGAGAAACTCTTCCGAGCGGCGGCGCTGCTCTTCGGGCGCGAGGCGCTCAAAGGCCAGCGGGGCGAAGCGGGCTTGCGTCGTCATGATCCTGTTATAGCCTCTCGCGCATGAAAAAACTCGCCTGGGCTCTCGCGCTGTGCGCCGCCGCCGGCCTCGGCCTGGCGGAAGACCTCAAGGAGCGCGCGCTGCGGCTGCACCGGAGCGCGATCGTCGTCGACACGCACGAGGACGTGCCCGAAGGCTTGGAGAGTCGCTGGAGGGACCTGTCCGTCCGCAACACCTTCGGCCACGTGGACATCCCGCGCTGGAAGGAGGGTGGAGTCACGGCGCCGTTTCTGGCGGCCTACGTCCAGTCCGACTATGCGAAGTCGGGAGGCTCGGCCAAGAAAGCCCTGGAGCTCATCGACCTGATCCATCGTCTCGTCGACGCCCATCCGAAGGACCTGATCTTCGCGGACTCGGTCGCGGGGATCCGGCAGGCCAAGAAGGACGGCAAGATCGCGATCTTGATCGGCATCGAGGGCGGCCACGCGATCGAGGACTCGCTCGGCGCGCTGTCGGCCTTCCACCGTCTCGGCGTGCGCTACATGACACTGACGCACACGAACACGAACAACTGGGCCGATTCCTCCGGCAACTTCTTCCAGACGGATTTCGATCCGAAGACCTACGCCGTGCACGACGGCCTGACGGATTTCGGGCGCCGGGTCGTTCTGGAGATGAACCGGCTGGGAATTCTCGTGGACATCTCCCACGTCTCGGAGAAGACCATGTCCGACGTTCTGGCGGTCTCGAAGGCGCCGGTCTTCGCGTCGCACTCCTCCTGCCGCGCGCTTTCGAACATCCCGCGCAACATGACAGACGACCAGATCAAGGCGGTCGCGGCCAAAGGCGGCGTCGTGATGGTCAACGTCAGCACCCTGTTCCTCGACCAGAAGTCCGTGGACGCCTATCTGGCCGCCCGGACCGCCCTCCTGCCGCAGATCACCGAGACCCGCGAGCGCCTGAAGGCCAATCCGAAGAAGCGCGACGAGGAAGTCCGCAAGGTGCTCAACACGGTCAAGTACCCGGACGCCGACTGGACCACGGCCGTCGACCACATCGAGCGGGTCCTGAAGCTCGGGGGCCCGCAGGCGGTCGGCCTCGGCACCGACTACGACGGGATCGAGGACCCGCCCTCGGGCCTCGAGGACGTCTCGAAGCTGCCGAAGCTGACCGAGGAGCTCCTGCGGCGTGGCCATTCCGAGGAGGTGGTCCGCGGAGTCCTCGGGGAGAACTTCCTGAGGTTCTGGGACCGGGCCGAGGCGGCCCGCAAGGCCATGCCTCGGCGGACCGAGCCCTTCCCGTTCTCCAAGCCTGGGGCGTAGCGATATGATCCGCCCCCTATGATCGACTTACTGCAAACCGCTCCGGCCGGGCCCGGTGGGGCCGCGGGAGGGCTCATCCAGTTCCTCCCGATGATCTTCATCTTCGTCATTTTCTATTTCCTCCTGATCGCGCCCATGCGCAAGAAGCAGAAGAAGACGCGGGAGATGCTCTCGAAGCTCAAGAAGGGCGACGAGGTCATCACCGGCGGCGGCATCTTCGGCCGCGTCTCCGCGCTCGACGAGGAGCACGGGTTCGTGATCCTGCAGATCTCGGACAACACCAAGATCAAGGTGCTGCGCAGCGGCATCGTGGGGCTGGCGGGAGAGCCCGAAGCAACTACCGCCACGACAGCGACTTAGAGAACGGGGAGCGCGCCGCGAGACGTTGCCCGCTTTCGCCGGCGGCGTCGAGCCGCCGCTCTAACGTTCAGCTGACAGCTGATAGCTCGTTCCTGTAGACTCCGGCGTTCTTTTTCTTTGGAGGGGCATTTGGGGAAGAAGCTTCGCTGGCGCGTCCTCTTGATCGTCCTCGTCCTGGCCGGAGCCGCTGCCGGCTTCGTCTGGTCCGGATACTCCAACGCCAGGAAGGATTGGACCGGTCCGGGCTCCCCGACCTTGAAGGACGCCTTGAAGAAGGCCATCAAGCTGGGACTCGACCTGCGCGGGGGCATCCACCTCGAGCTGCAGGTCAATACCGTGGACGCCGTCCGCGCGGAGCGCGACGACGCGGCCGAGACGCTGAAGACCGAAGCGAAGGACCCGGGCCTGGGCGCGATCGAGCTTCCGACCGATTCGTCGTTCGCGGTGACGGCCGGCGCGCAGACGGACCAGGGCAAGCTCGAGGAGACCGCGAAGCGCTTCCTTCCGGACTGGGCCTACAGCACGGCGGGCGGGAAATGGGTCTTCACCCTCAAGGACCCGGCGCGGCGAGCGATCGAAGACAGCGCCGTCGCCCAGGCGCTCGAGACGATTCGCAACCGCGTCGACGAGTTCGGCGTGGCCGAGGCGCTGATCGCCCGAAAGGGCAAGGACCGGATTCTCGTGCAGCTGCCCGGCATCGACGACCCCAAGCGGGTCAAGGACCTCATCAAGAACACGGCCTTTCTCGAGCTTTCTCTGGTCGAAAAGGGGCCCTCGACCGAAGCGGCGCTGACCGCCGAATACCCCGGCGGCAAGATCCCCGACGCGCTCCGGCTCGTCGAGGCGCGGGCCGAGCCGGGCAGCCGCGATCGCTCGTTCTACGTCGTGCGCAAGCAGGCGGCGATCACGGGGCGCGACCTGAAGAACGCGCGGCCGGCTCAAGGCCAGTTCGGGTCCCACTCCGTGTCCTTCTTCATGACGGCCGGAGGCTCACAGAAGTTCGGCGCCGTCACGGGCGCCAACATCGGCAAGCAGCTCGCGATCATCCTCGACAACCGCGTGCAGTCGGCGCCCAACATCAAGGACCGCATCACCGACCAGGGCGTGATCGAGGGCACCTTCACGCCCGAAGAGGCGAATGACCTCGCGCTGGTGCTGCGCGCCGGCGCGCTGCCGGCGGGCCTGACCTATCTCGAGGAACGGACCGTCGGGCCGTCGCTCGGCCTCGATTCGATCCGCAAGGGCATCACGGCCTCGCTCGTGGGCGCCGTGCTCGTTTTCGTGGCCCTCCTCCTCTATTACCGCAAGGCCGGCCTGAACGCCGTCGTCGCCCTGCTTCTGAATGCCCTCCTGCTCGCCGCCGCCATGGCGCTCTTCGATGCGACCCTGACGCTTCCCGGCATCGCCGGCTTCATCCTGACGATCGGTATGGCGGTCGATTCCAACGTGCTCGTCTTCGAGCGCATCCGGGAGGAGCTCCGCAACGGCCGGGCGCCCAAGGCGGCGATCGAGAACGGCTTCTCGAAGGCCTTCGCGACGATCGTCGACACGCATGCGACGACGATCATCTCGGCGCTCTTCCTGCTGCAATTCGGGACCGGCCCCGTCAAGGGCTTCGCCGTCACCCTCATCATCGGCCTGCTGATCTCGATGTTCACCGCGGTCTTCGTGTCGCACACGCTGTTCGAGCTCGTCTACGGGCGCCGCCAGCACATCGACAGCGTTTCGATCTAGCCGGAAGAAGGAAGCAGAGATGGAGCTTTTCCGCCAGACCCACATCGATTTCCTCCGCTACAAGTGGTGGGCGATCGGCGCTTCCTGGGCGCTGATCTTCGTCGGCGTCTTCACGGTCTTCGTCCAGAAGGGCCTGAAGTTCGGCATCGACTTCTCCGGCGGCACGGCGGTCGCGGTCCGATTCGCCGCGCCCCCCGACATCGACCGGCTGCGCACCCTCCTCGCCGGCGCCGGACTCGGCGAGGTCGGCATCCAGCGCTACGACGAGCCCGCGAAGAACTCGGTGCTGATTCGGGTCCAGCAGCAGACGACGGAAGGGCGCGACGTCGGCGACGAGGTGCTCCAGGCTCTCCGGCAGGGCCTCCAGTCGCCGGCCGACCCCGGCAAGATCGACCTCAATAGCGAGGGCCGCGCAACCCTGGCCGCGCGCCTGGCGGCCGACGACCCCGACCGCGTGGCCGGCCGCTCCGACGTCAACCCGAACGACTACTACCTGCGGATCGCCGAACGGATCGTCGAGAAACGGTCGCAGCTCGGGCTTTTCCGGACCCCCGCGGACGCCGCCTCCATCCCCGACGCCTCCGCGGCCGTGAAGGCCTGGATGGAGGCCAACACGATCGCGGGGCCGTTCGTTCGGCTCTCGGCCGAGTACGTCGGGCCGCAGGTCGGGAAGGACCTCCAGAAGAAGGCGATCCTCGCCATCATCTGGTCCTCGATCGGAATGCTCGCGTACATCGCGTTTCGCTTCCGGTCGCTGCCGTTCGGCGTGGGCGCGATCGTCGCGCTCATCCACGACACGCTCATCACCGTGGGGCTGCTCGCGCTGTTCGGCCGCGAGTTCAACCTGGTCGTCGTCGCCGCGCTCCTGACGCTGATCGGCTACTCGGTCAACGACACGGTCGTGGTCTACGACCGGGTGCGCGAGAATCTGAAGACGCCCAAGAAAGAGCCGCTCGAGACGGTGATCAACCGCTCGATCAACCAGACGCTGTCCCGAACGGTCCTCACCTCGGGCGCGACGATGCTCGTCGTGATCGCCATGTTTTTCCTCGGCGGAGAGGTCCTGCAGACGTTCGCCCTGACCCTCATCATCGGGATCGTCATAGGCACGTATTCCTCGGTCTATGTCGCGGCTGCCATCGTCGTCATCTGGAAGGACTTCAAGAACCGGGGCAAGCTCGCCGTGGTGCCGGCGGCGGCCAGGGTCGCGCCGGCCCCGACGGTCCCCTCCGCGCCGGCGGCCGGATCGTCCAAGAAGAGCTCGAAGAGGCGCTGAGCGGCGTCTTTGCCCTCCGCCCGATAACGCCGTAATCTTAGGGCGTGATCCACTTCGAGGAAATCCTCGAAAAGGTCGAGGCGTACAACCCCAACAGCGACCAGGACCTGCTGCGGCGGGCCTACGTGTTCTCCGCGCGGGAGCACAAGGGGCAGGTGCGGCGCTCGGGCGAACCGTACCTCGTCCACCCGCTCAACGTCGCATCGATCCTCGCGGATCTGAAGGCCGACGACGTGTCGATCGTCGTGGGGCTCCTGCACGACGTGCTGGAGGACACGCTCACCTCCCGGGAAGCGGTGGCCCAGCAATTCGGCGAGGAGGTCGCGGAGCTCGTCGACGGCCTGACGAAGATCGGCAGGTTCTCCTACGTCTCGCGCGAGGAGGAACAGGCGGAGACGTTCCGCAAGATGATCCTGGCGATGATCTCCGACCTCCGCATCGTGCTGGTCAAGCTGGCCGACCGGCTCCACAACATGCGGACACTCGGCTTCCTCCCGGAGGCGAAGCGCCGCGAGATCGCTCGCGAGACCCTCGACATTTACGCGCCGATCGCGAACCGCCTCGGGATGGGGAGCGTGCGGGGCGAGCTCGAGGACCTCGCGTTCAAGTACCTGGAGCCCGAGCAGCAGGAGCGCGTGGCCCGCGAGGTGGCCCGCCGGATGAAGGTCTCCGAGACGATGATCGGCGAGATCCGGCGGCGCATCGAGGCGCGGCTGGCGGAGGCAGAGATCTCCGGCGAGGTCTCGGGCCGGATGAAGCGCTATTTCTCGATCTGGTCGAAGATGAAGCGGACGGGTGTGGAGGCCGCGCAGCTCTACGACATCCTCGCCTTTCGCGTCGTCGTCCCCGAGACGCGCGACTGCTATGCCGTGCTGGGCATGGTGCACCAGCTCTGGCGCCCCGTGCCGGGCAGGATCAAGGACTACGTCGCGATGCCGAAGCCCAACTTCTACCAGTCGCTCCACACGACCGTGATCGGCGAGGCGGGACAGCCCTTCGAAATCCAGATCCGGACGCGCGAGATGGATCTGATCGCCGAGCGCGGCATCGCGGCGCACTGGAAGTACAAGGAGGGCCGACTCGGTCCACACGCCGACGATGCGCGGTTCCAATGGCTCCGGCAGCTCGTGGACTGGCAAAGTGAGGTCTCGGATCCGCGCCAGTTCCTGTCGTCCCTGAAGGTCGACCTCTACCCGGACGAGGTCTACACGTTCACTCCCCGGGGCGAGGTCTTCGCGTTCCCCCGCGGGGCGACACCCATCGACTTTGCCTACCGGGTCCACACCGACGTCGGGCACCGCTGCGTGGGGGCCCGCGTGAACGGCAAGCTGGTGCCGCTGCGGACACCGCTCCAGAGCGGCGACATCATCGAGATCCTGACGGCCCCCAACCAGGCGCCCTCGCGCGACTGGCTCTCCTCGGTCGTCACGAGCCGCGCCCGCCACAAGATTCGCCACTTCATCCACGAGGAGGAGAAGCGCCAGGCCGTCGAGCTCGGGCGGCGCCTGCTGGAGCGCGAGCTCAAGAAGTTCAAGCGGACGGTCAAGAAGCTCGACGCCGACGGCACCCTCGGGCGCGAGCTTCCCCACTGGGGGTTCTCCCGCGTCGAGGACCTCTACGCCGCGATCGGCTACGGAAAGCTCGCGCCGCATAACGCCCTGGAGCGGCTCGTGCCCGCCGAGGAGCTCGCCCGACCCGAGGGGGACCGGAAAGAGTCGGCCGTCTCGCGGGTCGTTCGAAAAATCCTGCCGTTCGGCCTGCCCGACATCGTGGTGGTCGGCGACAAGGACCTGCTCGCGGTGCTCGCGAAGTGCTGCAACCCGGTGCCCGGAGAGAAGATCATCGGCTACGTCACGCGCGGCCGGGGCGTGTCGGTCCACTCGGAGAGCTGCCCGAACGTGAAGAACCTCCTCTACGATCCGGGCCGGCAGATTGACGTGCAGTGGGCCGGGGAGAAGAAGACGTCCTACGCCATCGAGCTCGAGGTCTCCACCGAGGACCGGCCGGGGCTGCTGGCCGACGTCACACAGGCGATCGCCGGGGAAGGATCGAACATCCGGCGGATCGAGGCCCGGGTCGAGGACACACGCGAGGCCACCGTCAGCGTGTCGCTGGAAACAGCGGACCTCAAACAGCTCGAGAAGATCCTCGGCCGCATTCGCGCGATCAGCGGCGTGCGGGAGGTCGTGAGGAAGTACAACGTGCCGAAGGCGGGGGAGAGGGAGTAGGGGTCAGGCCTTCGCCGTCTTCGGTCGCGCGATCGGCTTGCTGACTTTTCCCGATCGGATGCAGCGCGTGCAGGCGGAGACTCGCCGGCTCACGCCGCCGATGACCGCGCGCACCGTTTTCAAGTTCAGATTCCACTTCCGGTTCGACACGTTGTGGGCGTGGCTGACCCGGTGTCCCGTCATGGGGGTCTTTTTGCAGAACTGACATTGCTGAGCCATCGTGCTTCCCTTTCCGGACCCTTGGGTCGAAAAAACCCGCGAAGCCTACACCGCCCCTCGCGACGACGCAACAAAGAACAGCTGGCCGCGCTCCTCCGCACCTGTCCAAGAGGCCCTAAGTCTTTGCGTGACGGACGGTTTCGCGCGCTGTATCGCTTGACTAGAGAAAAACCTTTTGCTATTTTGGCAACCAGCCGTAATAACCATAGGTCAAAGCCCGTAACCGTCTTTCTTTTTTCGGTGGGGCGAAGCGTGTTGTTCAGGAAATCGAAGAACCTGGTGGGTCTCGACATCGGGTCCTCGGCGATTAAACTCGTCGAACTGAAGGACGCGAAGGCCGGAGGCTACCGACTCGTCAAGACCGGCCTCGAATCCCTCTCGCCCGAGGCGATCGTCGACGGCGCGATCATGGATTCCTCGCTGGTCGTGGACACCGTCAACCGCATCGTCTCGGCCCTGGGCGTGCGCAACCAGGACTTCGGCACGTCCCTGTCGGGCCATTCCGTCATCATCAAGAAGATCTCGCTGCCGGCCATGTCCCCGGAGGAGCTCGCCGAGTCGATCCGGTGGGAGGCCGAACAGTACGTCCCCTTCGACATCAACGACGTCAACCTCGACTACGTGGTCCTGGAATCCGGGGGCGGCGAGACCATGGACGTCCTGCTCGTGGCAGTCAAGAAAGACAAGATCGGCGACTACACGAGCGTGATCACGCAGGCGGGGAAAACGCCGGTGCTCGTGGACGTGGACGCCTTCGCGCTCCAGAACGCGTACGAGGCCAACTACCCGGTTGAGCCGGGGCGTGTCGTGGCCCTCGTGAACATCGGCGCCTCGGTCACCAACGTGAACATTCTGTCCGGGGCGAACACGATCTTCTGGCGCGACATCTCCTTCGGCGGCAACCAGTACACCGACGCGATCCAGAAGCAGCTCTCCCTCTCCTTCGACCAGGCGGAGGCCCTGAAGAAGGGCGAGAAGTCCGGCGACCACTCGCTCCAGGACATCCTGCCGATTCTGCGGTCCGTCTCCGACGATCTGGCTCAGGAGCTCCAGAAGACGTTCGACTTCTTCCTGGCCACGACCTCCACCGAAAAGATCGACCAGATCTTCATCTCGGGCGGCTCGTCCCGCGTCGTCAACCTCGACGCCCAGCTCAAGGAGCGGTTCTCGATCGGCGTGGAGATCCTGAACCCCTTCCGCCAGATCGACATCGCGGGCGCCCCGGTCTCGGGCGAGTGGCTGACGGACAATGCGCCGAGCCTGGCCGTGGCCGTCGGACTCGCGATCCGCCACGTGGGGGACGAAGCGGCTTGATCAGAATCAACCTTCTCACCGAGGCGAGGGCGGCGGCAGCCAGGAAGAAGGGGCCGGCCCTTCCGACGGGGGCCAAGCTCAACAACTTGTTGTTGATCGGAGGGCTGGCCGTCGGCCTGATCTACGTGGGGACGATGTTCCTCGTCCTGACCTCGCGCCGGCGCCACCTCGACGAGGAGATCGGAAAAGCCAAGGAAGAGGTCGCCCGCCTCAAGTCGATCATCGACGAGGTCAAAGGCTACGAGGACAAGAAAAGCAGCCTCGAGGCGAAGATCGCCTTGATCAACGGCCTGAAGACCAACCAGAAGGGCCCGGTGCGCCTGATGGACGAGGTGTCCAAGGCCCTGCCGGACCTGGTGTGGCTCACGGACATGCAGGTGCAGGCCGACCAGCTCACGATGAAGGGGAAGACGCTGTCCCCGAACGCCGTGGCCACGTACCTGGAGAATTTGAAGAAGAGCCCGTACTTCGCCGAGCCGGTATTCAAGAACCTCGGCCGCGAAACCGGGCCGCAAGGCATCTACAACTGGGAGCTGGCGGTCAAGTTCACGCACGGGAAGACCCCGGAGGCGGCGGCGGCGGCGGCCCCTGCGGCGAGAGCATCCCCCCCGCCGGCGGCCGGCCCCCGGCCGGGGGTATAAGCCCATGCAATCTTAGGCAAGAAAATAGAG
>JBKJWL010000198.1:0-2633 GCA_046716885.1 Thermoanaerobaculia bacterium
TTTAACTCCCCCCCCCGGCCCGCCGGGGGGGGGGGGGGGGGGGGGGCGGGGGGGGGGCCGCGCCCCCCCCGGGGGGGGGCCGGCCCCACGGCCGGGGGTATAGGCCATGGCTCTCTTCGGCATGAAGATCGAGGAGCGTCCCTGGTACTACGCGCTGGGTATCGGGCTCGTCATCGGGGCCCTCGTCGCGGGAGCCGTGCACTGGTTCTGGTTCAAGCCGATGCAGGAAGAGATCGCCGCCAAGAGGGTGGAGCTCGAAGGGCTCAATCTGGAGATCCAGAAGGGCCGCGCCGCCGAACGCAAGCTTTCGCAGTTCCGCGAAGAGGTCAAGCGCCTCGAGCTCGAGCTGGCCAAGCTCCTCCAGATTCTCCCCTCCAAGCGCAACACGGAAGAGCTGATCAAGCGCATCGAGACTCTGACCCGGCAGGGGGATTTCACGCTCAAGAAGTTCACGCCGGGCGAGTTCATTCAGAAGGAGTTCTACGCCGAGTGGCCCATCGACATTCAGGTCGAGGGGACGTACCATAACTTGGCGCTCTTTTTCGACCGGATGAGCCGCTTCTCGCGTATCGTCAACGTCGAGGACCTCAAGGTCAACGTGTTGGGCGACGTGCCCGGAAAATCGATCGCGTCCCAGTTCGTGGCCAAGACCTTCATCTACACGGGGGACGAGGCCGGTCAGGCGACCGCGAGCGGCGATCTGCCGCCGGGCGCCACTGCGCCGGGCCAGCCGACTCCCGGCCCCAACGCTCCCGCCGTCGGGAAGGCGCAGTCGTTGAAGGGGCGGGCGGAAGGACGGGGGGTCGAATGAGGCACCTCGTCCTGCTCCTCGGATTCGTCTGTTCCGGAGCCGCGAGCCTGTTCGCGCAGGCGCCGGCGGCGGCACCGACGCCCGTGCCGACGCCGCAGGCCGTCATCGCCCCCGTGCCCGAGTCCCCGGGCCAGTCCCTGATCGAGCAGGACGAGTCGGCCATGTCGGGCCGGGCCTACTCCTATGACCCGGCCGGGCGGCGCGACCCGTTTCGCTCGCTTCTCGTTCGCGAGCAGAACCGCGGCGGCGCCGACCGGCCCCCCGGCATCGCCGGGATCTCGATCGACGACCTCGTCGTGCACGGGATCTGGAAGACGCGCTCGGGCTTCGTGGCGCAGATCCGGGCGACCGACAACAAGAGCTACCTGATCCGCTCCGGAGATCTCCTCTACGACGGAGAGGTTACGCGGGTGGGTCCCAACGAGGTCTCGTTTCGGCAGAACCTCAATGATCCGCAGAGCGTGAAGCCATTTCGGGAAGTCACCAAGCAGCTCAACGCGATGGTCAAGCAGTGAAGGCGGACGTCCAGGTGAACGGGCTTTTCCGCGCGACGGGAGGAACGATGCGAATGGCATTCAGAGGAACAGCGACGGCCACGGCGCTCGCGCTGGCGTGGGCAGGCGCGGTGGGCTGCTCCTCCAGGGGGCAAGGCGCCCGCGGCGCCGCTGACACGGCCTCCGCGGCCCCGGCCGCGACGGTTTCCGCTCCGGCGACCCCGGTGCCCGCCGCCTCCGCCCGGATTACGCAAGCGGCACTCAACGAGGACGCCGACGGAGCGCGCGTCGTTCTCTCGGCCGACGCCCCGCTCCTTTACACCTCCTACGAACCCCGGCCGGATCTTCTGATCGTCGACCTTCGGGACGCCACGGTCGGCGACGGTTTCCAGGCGCCGGCGGCCTCCGGAGCACTGGTCGAATCGATCAAGTTCGAAGAGCTCGACGAGCTCGGAAAGCGCATCACGCGGCTTTCGATCGCCCATCGGCCGGAGTCCACGCCGGACGTGCGTTCGCTCGGACAGGGACTCGCGATCGCGTTCAACGGCGCCCCCGCGGCCGCGACGGGCTCGAAGGTCGCCGAGTCCTCCCCGGCAGAGCCCGTCTCGGTTTCCGCTCCGGCGGACACGGTCGTGGCCACGACCGTACTTGCGCCCGCGGCTTCCGAGCCAGTAGCGAGCGCCGCGCGCGGCGAAATGGCGCACGCGCTGGAGAACGTGGTCGCCGAGGCCCGCGATGGGCGCGTGGCAATCACGCTTCTGGGCGACGGATGGTTCGCGCCGAAGGACTTCGTCCTGGCCAACCCGCCGCGCATCGTCCTCGACCTGCCCGGAGTGAAGAACGAGATGCGGCAGCGGGCGATCGCCGTCAAGGGCGACGTGGTCTCGCGCGTCCGCGTCTCGCAGTTCCAGACCTCGCCCGAATACGTGACCCGTATCGTCATCGACCTTTCTCGGCCGGTGCCGCATACGATCGTGCCGGACGGAGAGCGCCTCGCGGTCTTCATCGGCGCCGACGTCCTGGCGGCCCCGGCCGTACCGGAGACAGCGTCCGCTGCCGTGCCGGCCCACTCACGGAGCGATACCTCGGTCTCTGTGGAGGCGCCCTCGGTGACCACGCTCGCGGAGAACGGAACCGCGGCCGCAGAGCCGCCGCCGGCCGTGCCCACGCGCGCGGCGAGCACGCCCGACGAGAAGCCCGCCGCGGTCGAGATCGTCGCCGTCACGGCGGCTCCGGCTGTGCCTCAGGCTCCGGAGCCCGAGGCTCGGCCGCCGGCCCGCGCGCCCGCCGTGCGTGCCCGGGTCGAGAAACCCGCGGTCGCCCTGGCC
>JBKJWL010000199.1:0-20340 GCA_046716885.1 Thermoanaerobaculia bacterium
GACCCGCTGGCCGGGCCGTCTGCGCGCCCTGCTCGTCGCCGCGTACGCGGCCGCGGCTCTCTGGGGCGCGGCGGCGACGTTCGAGGCGGACGAGGTCTTCCGATACCGCCAGGGTGTCGGGTTCCACGCCAGGGAGACGAGCCCGGGCGGTCCCTTCTACTGGACGCAGCGCCGATTTGCGATCCGCCTTGCGCCGGGACAGACGATGCGGCTCGGGCTCGCCCACTTCACGCCCGAAGGCCGCGACGTCGATCTGACGGCCGAGAGCGAGGGTCGGACCGTCTATCGGCGTTCGCTCGCGGCCGGAGAGAGGGTCGATCTGCGGCTGACTGGCAACCCCGCGGCCCCGCGGGTTTTCCGATTCACGCTGTCGCGCGCGTTCATCCCGAAGCGGCTTGGCCTTTCCGGCGACCGGCGCGAGCTCGGCGTCATGGCCGTCTTTCCCGGAAACTAGATGGAGTTCCAGTTCCATCCTGCCTCCGGGCGCGGCGCCGTGCGAAGCCTGGTGCTCGCGGAACGCGGCGAGACCTGGGCCGTCGTCCTGGCCGGCGCGGCGGCGCTCCTGGCCGTTTCGCTCTGGGTCACGGTGCCCACGGCCGCCGCGCGGGCCGGGCGTCGCGAGGGATCGGACGCGCTCGAGCGAGAGAGGGCCGCCGCGCGGCGGGAGAGCCAGGAGCTCGAGACACGGATCGCGCGACTGACGGAGCGGGCGCTCGATTCGGGCGACCTCATTTCCCGCGTCGCTTTTCTCTACCGCATCGCGCCGGCCCGCTGGCCGCGGCGCCTCAACCCCGAGGCGGGCCCTTTGACCGGACCGTCCCCGGGCGAAGTCGTCGAGGGCCTCGACCGCTACGTCGCCGCCCTCGAGCGCGGCCGGGCGCTCCTCGAAGCCCGCGAAGCGGCCGTTCCGACGCTGGCGGGGGAGTCGCCTTCGCTGCTCCCCCTCTCGAGCGGCCTCGTCGAGCCCTCCGCCCTCTTCGGGCCTCGGATCTCTCCGTGGACGGGCGCCGAGGAGTTTTTCATCGGCCTCGATCTCGCGGCCCCTTTGGGCTCCGCCGTCATCGCTCCCGCCGACGGCGCCGTGGCCTTCGCCGGGCGCGTCCCGGCGTCGGCTCGCTCGCGGCTCTGGCGCTTCGGCAACCTGATCATCCTCTCTCACGGGGACGCCGGCGCGACCCTCTTCGGGCACCTCGGGCGGATCGACGTGCCTCGCGGCGCGCGCGTGCGTCGCGGCGAGAGCCTCGGCACGGTCGGCGCGACCGGGTGGGCCATGTCGCCGATGCTCCACTACGAGTACTGGCGTGAGCGCGGCGGGACGCTGTCGCCCACGGATCCGCGGTTCGGGATCCTCGACCGGAGGTTTGCTCGCTTCGACGTCTCCCTGGAACGCATGGAAGCCACCTCGGCCCCGGGACCGGTGGAGCCGCTTCGCCTGCGCTGACGCGTTCTCACGGGCGGACTTGCGCGTTATGCTGGACCCGGGCATGACCGAAACCTTCGACCTGGCGGCGGTCGCGTACGCACGGTGGAAACGCGCCGTGGATCTCCTGGTCCGCGAGGTCGTGCACCGCCGGGAGTGCCGTCTGGCGGAAGAGGAACGGGCACGCACCGAACGGCGCGTCCGCAACCTGCGGCGGATCGTCCGCAAGGCGCTCTCGGAGTACAGCCGCCTTCAGATCGCGAAGGGGGAGGGCTCATGGGCGTCGTCATCGCCGCGGGCCCCGGGCCGGGAGAGTTCACGCTGACACGGGACCGCGTGCGGTTCGAGTATCCCTGGCTACTTCACCAGGATCTCGAGCGTCACGGCGGGGAAGATGGGCGCCCCGCCCATCCTTATCGCGCGAGTCGCGAATCGAGCGAGAACGACTCCGGTTTGCCGACCCGGACGCGTCGGAAGTCGGGGTGAGCCGGGTTCAACAGCACGTTGCGTTCGCGGGGAACCACCACCGACGGCACGGAGAGCGCGGCGCTGGAGGCTGCGCGCGCCCAGTCCGTCCCGATCTCTGCGAGAGCGTCGGGGGCGGGGTACCGGCGCCAGGCGCGGGGGAGCCCCGCGACCTCGACGCGCTCGACCGCGAGGCCGTCCGGGAGCTCGGCCGCGATCGCGACGAGGTCGGAAGGAAGGAGCGACGGATCGCAGTGCACGAGAAGCTCGAGGGCGCAGAGCGACAGCGTCTCGGACGTGTAGACGACCGCCGTCCCCCGGCGATTCCAGCGCCCGCCGGAGAGCCGCGCGCCGTCGCCGTCGAAGGCCGCGTGTCTGCGCTTGCAGAGACGCCAGACCTGCACTAACCGAAGACGCCCACTAGCTGAAGACGCCGTGCGCGAGGCGCAGCAGCATGGCTTCCACCTCCTCCGCGCCCAGGTCGGTGTCGAGCGCAGACAGCGGAGTCGCTCCCCCGAGCGCCCGGTTTCCGGAGCGCAGCCAGGCGGCGGCCTTCGTGCGGCTGCCGAGCACGTCCTCGGCGAGTGTCGCGACGCGGCCGAGCCGGAAGAGCCGGTCCGATTCCTCGGCGGAAAGGCGGCGCTCTTTCTTGCGGCGCGCGAGCGTGCGCGGGGGGATGCGCAGGATCGCCACGATCGCGGAGCCGTCGATTGCGAAACCCGTGGAGACCGCCGCGAGCGAGCCGTAGGGAAGCCCCGCGCGCAGCGCGTTGCGCAGCTCCTCGGCGGTCTTCGCTGGCACGAGCCGCGGCCCGCCCAGCGTCCGGATGATGTCGGCGATCGCTCCCATGGCGCCTCCTGCCAGATGGCAGGTAGCATTATGCCATATGGCAGAAGTCGCGGGAGCCGGGGGGGCGAGGGTGGCGGGCATGCGAAAAGCCTCGCAGCGCCCTCGGACAAGTGAGGTCCTAGCCCGGGTAGCGCGCGACCCGCTCGCGGTGGGCCGCGAGGCGGATGACCACGTCCTCGAGGCGGTCCCCCCCGGTCGATTCCAGGAGCGCGTCGGCCAGAACGAACGCGAGCATCGCCTCGGCGATGACGCCGCAGGCCGGGACGGCGGTGACGTCGCTTCTCTCGTAGGCGGCGCGGGCGGGCTCGCCGGTCTCCAGGTCCACCGAATCGAGGCCGCGGGCGAGGGTCGAGATGGGTTTCATGTACACGACGGCGACGATCTCCTCGCCGTTGGAGACGCCTGCCTCGAGTCCGCCGGCGCGGTTGGTGCGGCGGACGAGCGCTCCGTCGCGGCCCTTTTCGATCTCGTCGTGCGCGGCGGAACCTGGACCGCGGGACGCCGCGATCGCGCTGCCGAGCTCCACGGCCTTGACGGCGGGCACCGAGAGGAGCGCCTGGCCGATGCGGCCGTCGAGCTTTCGGTCCCAAGAGGCGAAGGACCCGAGGCCCGCCGGAACGCCGCTCGCCGCGACGAGGATCGAGCCGCCGAGCGTCTCGCCACACGTCTTCGCTTCGTCCACCGCCGCGACCATTCGCTTTTCGAGCTCGGCGTCGATCGCGCGCAGCGGGGAATCCTCGCGCACCTTTTCCAGAGAGGCGAACGCCCGCGGGGACTCGACATCGACCACCGCGCCGAGCGACAGCACGCCGCTCCGGACTTGGATCCCGCACTCGCGCAACAGCAGCTTGCACACGGCGCCCGCCGCCACGCGCGCCACGGACTCGCGCGCGGAGGCGCGCTCGAGCACGTCGCGCAGGTCCTTCGCGCCGAACTTCATGCCGCCCGCGAGATCCGCGTGCCCGGGACGCGGCCGCACGAGCCTTCTCGCCGCGGCGGCTTCGGCGTCGACTCGGAGAGGCCCCATCACGGTTTCCCAGTTGGCAAAATCGCTGTTGAGAATCCCGATCCCGATGGGGGAGCCCAGCGTGACGCCGCCGCGCACCCCGCCCTCGAAAAGAGCCGCGTCGCTCTCGATCCTCATGCGTCCGCCGCGTCCGTAGCCGTGCTGCCGGCGCGCCAGCTCGCGAGAGACGAAGTCGGGATCGATCCGGAGCCCGGCGGGTATTCCTTCGAGGATCGCCGTCAGGCGCGGGCCGTGGGATTCGCCGGCGGTCGTCAGGCGCAGAGGCACCGGGAGAGTCTAGTCGAGACCCTCCGGAGGAGAACCGGCCGCCGGCTCAGTTCTCGCCACGCAGCCAGTCCTGGAGCTCCTCGAGGGACGCGTCGCCGCGGTGGCGTCTGCGGGCGCGGAACTCCTGTAGCTTCGTCTGCTGCTCGGCCGTCAGGATCGGAGAAGCCTCGGCGCGAATCTTCGCGAAGAGCAGCGCGCCGTCCGCGTGCGCGTTGCCCAGCTGCTGCGCCAGGCCGCGGACGGCGGCTTCGTCCGGCGACTCTCGGAGGACGGCCTCGTGGAGGGCGCGCCTCGCGTCCCGGCCGGCTCGCACCTGCACCTCGATCTCCGCGGCGTGGTTCTTCAGGACGGCTCGGATCCGGGCCTGCTGGTCCGCCGTCAGCTCGAGGTGTCGTGAGATGCGGGCGAAGAGACGGGGCGCCCTGTCTTGGCCCCGCGGGCCGTGACGCTCCGTCTGCCCGGCCGGGAGCCGGCCGGCAAAGAGCGCGGAGACGGCCAGGGTCCCCACGCCGGCGGCGATCAGGACCGAGCGGCGGATGTTCGGGATGCTCATGAAAGTCCTCCTGTTCCACTCTGAATGACGATCCGCCGCACGGAAGGATTACCGGGGGGAGGAGCCGGCGCTACACTGCCGGCGTGGAGCGCAAGTACGTCCTCAAGACACCGGCCCGCCTGAAGAGCTACCGGGTCGACTATGACCGGGAGCTGAACGACGAGCAGCGGGAGGTGGTGCTGGCGGGCGGCGGGCCGATTCTCGTGATCGCTGGGGCGGGTTCGGGCAAGACGCGGACGCTCGTGTACCGGGTCTCGCGCCTGATCGAGTCGGGGCATGACCCGTCGCGTATCCTGCTGCTGACGTTCACCAACAAGGCCGCGCGCGAGATGCTGCGGCGGGTCGAGGCATTGCTCGCGGTCGACATGCGGCGCCTGATGGGTGGCACGTTCCACTCGGTCGGCAATCGCCTCCTGCGCCGTTTCGGGGGGCGGCTGGGGCTGGCGCCGAACTTCACGATTCTCGACTCGGAGGACGCGCGCGAGATGCTGGAGGCGGCGACCTCGGACCGGAACATCCCGACGCTGGAGCGGCGCTTCCCGAAAGGGGACGTGCTGCTCGACCTCTACTCGTTCACGGTCAATACGGGCCGGCCCTTCCCGGAGGTGCTGGCCGAGCACGCGCCGCACTTTGCCGCGCTCGAGACCGAGATCGTCTCCGTGTTCCAGCGGTACCGGGAGCGCAAGCGGCTCGGCAATGCCTGCGATTACGACGATCTGCTGCTCCTCTGGAGGCGGCTCCTGGAAGAGAGCTCCGAGGCGGCCGCACAGCTGGCGTCGAGCTACGACCACATCCTCGTGGACGAGTACCAGGACACCAACCGCCTCCAGGGCGACATCGTGGACGCCATGGCGAAGGTCAAGCGCAACGTCACTGTCGTCGGCGACGACGCCCAGGCGATCTACTCCTTCCGCGGCGCCTCCTTCGAGAACGTCCTGGGTTTTCCGCAGCGCTATCCGGAGGCGCAGACCTACCGCCTCACGCGCAACTATCGCTCGACGCCCGAGATTCTGGCGCTCGCCAACGCGTCAATCGCGCACAACACGCGCCAGTTTTTGAAGGAGCTCCGCGCGGCGCGGGAGTCCGGGCCGATGCCGGCGGTCGTGGCGCTGCCCGACATTCCGGACCAGGCGCGCTTCACCGCGCAGCGCCTGCTCGAGTGGCACGACGAGGGCGAGAAGCTCCAGGACCTCGCCGTGCTCTATCGCGCCCACTACCAGGCGCTGGAGCTGCAGATCGAGCTGACGCGGCGCGGGATCCCGTACGAGATCCGCTCGGGCACCCGCTTCTTCGAGCAGCGCCACGTCAAGGACGTTCTGGCCTTCCTGCGCATCATCGTGAACCCCAAAGACGAGCTCTCCTGGAAGCGCGCGCTCAAGATCTTCCCGCGCATCGGCGAGCGCTCCGCCTCCGCCGTCTGGGAGGCGATCGGTTCGCGTCCGGATCCGCTCGCCGCCTTCCGGGCGCTCGATCCGAAGGCCGGCGATTTCGGCCGCGGCGGCGAGGCGGCCCTGAGGCCGTTCCGCTCGCTCCTCCAGCGGCTGGATTCGCCGTCGCTGCGCTCGACGCCCTCCGAGGCGATCCGGTCCGTCGTCGAAGACGTCTACCGCGATTACGCCCGGGCGAAGTTTGCGAACGGCGACGCCCGCCTCGAGGACCTGGAGCAGTTCGCCCAGTTCGCGCAGACGTACGATTCGCTGCCGGCGTTTCTCGAAGAGGTCACGCTCTTCAACGAGCTCTCGGGCGAGGACGTCGTGGCGGGAGAGCCGGACGACGACCGCGTCGTCCTGTCGTCGATCCACCAGGCCAAGGGGCTCGAGTGGAGCCGGGTCATCGTGATGGGCCTGTCGGAGGGCCGCTTCCCGAACTACCGGTCCATCGCAACCGACGAGGGCCTCGAGGAGGAGCGGCGTCTCTTCTATGTCGCGGTGACGCGCGCGAAAAACGAAGTCGCCCTGGTCTACCCGATGCTGGCCCGCGACCGGTACGGGGTCGATGTCATCCTCGAGCCCTCCCGGTTCCTGACGGAGCTTCCCGACGAGGTCTTCGAGCGCTGGACCATCGAGCTCGAACCGTCCGCGGAGGTCCCGGAGGCGGCCGACGAGACCGTGAATTAGGCGTCGGTTCCTCGCTCTCCGGCGGTAAAATAAAGATGAAGCCGGGCCTGTTCCGAAGAGCGGGGGTGCCATGAAGGACGACCTGTACGTCGCGATCTGCCGCGAGGCTCTCGAGTCCCGCCAGCGGGACGTGATGTCGTTCGTCGACAACGGAATGGCGGGCATGTCCACGCGCCTGGAAAAGACGCTGCTGCGCCTACCTTCGGGCCATTTCCTCCTCGGTCTGGGGCCCTACAACGCGGGGCTCGTCAAGCTCGACTTCGAGGA
Source organism: Thermoanaerobaculia bacterium (assembly GCA_046716885.1). Classification (GTDB taxonomy): domain Bacteria; phylum Acidobacteriota; class Thermoanaerobaculia; order UBA5066; family Gp7-AA6; genus DAHUXD01. The sequence goes on from JBKJWL010000199.1 coordinate 6,966, forward strand.
GCTCCTGATCGGGCGCGAGGTCCCGGAGTACATCGGCGTCGGCATGCCCGTCTCGGGTTTTCGCGTCTCGACCCCCGAGGCCTTCCTGAACGTCGAAGTCTCGCGGCTCCACGCCAAGGTCCTGCGCCGGCTCGAGGGGGACGGGCCGCAGTACCGGTTGGTGGACATGCGCTCGACGTGCGGCACGTACCTGAACGGAGACCCGATCCCGGCCCCGGACGATCTCGGCGGCATCTCCGAAGAGGATTGCGCGCGCCCGCTGCAGTCGGGCGACTTTTTCTCTCTCGGCCCGTCGGCCGTCAATCTCTTCTTGTTCTTCCAGAAGTGACCGCGGCGTCGCGCCGAGCGCGACCCGCCGCCCTGGTCGGCATCGCGGTCGGGCTGACCGCCGGGATCGACCTGGTCCGGTGGATCCGCCCGGGGCTGCTGGCCGACGCCGAGCCCTCCTGGGCGCCCGCGCGCTTGCTGCTGGGGCTCGGCGTGGCGTGCGGCGCGGTCGCGGCCGGTGGTTTTGCCGCGGCCGTGTTTCTCCTCTGGAGCAAGACTCGCTCCGCGTCCGCTCCGCTCGAACCCCTTCCGTTTCGGCGCGGCGCCCTGATCGCGCTCGCCGCCGCCGCGATTCTGGCGGGAGTGATCCTGCGCTTCGCGTCGCTCTCGCGCCTGCCCGAATCGCTCTGGGTGGACGATCTGTCGCTCATCCGTCCGGCTCTCGCGCTTTCCGGCGCCCCGTCCGACTTTGCCGACTCCGTCCGGGCCGCGCCGTACGGCGTGCCGAAGCCGTACGGAAGCGTCGGCGTCCTCTACCTGGAGGGCTATCGCGCCGCGCTGCGCGTCTGGGGCACGACCGTTTTCGGCGTGCGGTTTCCCTCGGCTCTCGCGGGGTCGCTGTCGCTCGTGACGGCTGCTCTCCTGGGCCGGGCCCTGTTGCCCTCCGGCGGCGCAGGCCTGGCGGCGCTCGTCCTGGCGGGGCTGCGCTGGCAGTTGATCCTCTCGCGCTGGTCTTGGATCATGATCGTGCTGGCTCCGATCGTGGACGTCGCGACGCTCCTGCTCGTCGCGGCGCGGCGGCGCCGGAGCGCGGGTCTGGCGGCCGGGGCGGGTTTGGTCGCGGGCGTGGGCGCACACGTCTACCTCTCGGCGTGGCCCGCGGCCGCGGCGCTAGGAGCCTTTGCCGCCTGGCCGTCGCAGAGTCCCGAAGGCCTTCGCGCGCGCTTGCTGCGGGCGGGGGTGTTCGCGGGAGCCTTCGCACTCGCCGCCTCGCCCCTCTTCCTGCTTCGGGAAGGGCGCACGGCGCCGTATTTCGCACGTACGACCGACCACAATGTCGCCCTCGAGATGGCCCGGACCGGGTCGATCCTGCCGCCTCTGGCCGCCGCCGCCGATGCCCTCGCGGCTCCCTGGTTTCTCCCCGACCCGACGCCTCGTCACGACCTGCCGGGGCGCTCGCGCCTGGGCTGGCTCCTGGGCGTAGCGGTGGCGATTGCCCTCGGGCGCGCGCTGCTGCGGCCGCTCGACGCGATTTCGGGGCTGCTCCTCGCGCATGCGATCGTGGCGCTGGCCGCGGTCGTCGCGGGAGGTCAAGCCGACCACCCCAACGGCGCGCGCTTCGCCTACCTGACCTCGGTCGCGGCCGTGGCCGCGGCCGCGGGGGTGTTGTGGATCGTCGGACGGGCGCGCCCGGACCGGCGTCGCGTTGCCGCAATCGGCGCCCTCGGCGCGCTCGCCGTCGGCGGCGCGTTGTCCGCGCGGGACGCGCTCGTCCGCTGGCCGGCGCACCGGGCCACCTTCGACGGATTTCACGGACAAGACACACTGATCGGGCGCGCCGCGGCCCGGTGGGACGCCGTCGGGGATGTCCGGATCGCGCCGGGCCTCGGCCGGTCGGCGCTCGCGATCGAAGCCGTGCGGGCCTACCGCCTCGATCCAGACGCTCCGTCTGCCGCGCGCCCGAGCGTGGTCCCGCGCCTTCGCGCACGGATCGCCGCCGCCGGCGCCATCCCCTTCGCGGGAGAGCGCGTCGTCGAGCGCGTGCGCGATGGTTTCGGAAGGGAATGGGCGCGGGTTCTCGCGTCGCCCGGTTCTTGAGCCCGGCTCAGAGCGCCTTCGCCAGTACCTCTTCCCCCACGTCGAACGTCGACGCCATGACGCTGACCATCCCGGTCTCGTCCCAGATCCCCATCGCGCGCAGCGGCGGCCGATAGATGTGGAGCGAGACCGCGCGCGCGCTCGCGGGGGTCAGGCGGTGCAGGGCCGTCGGGCCGATATCGGAGAGATCGCCTTCGGGGCGCGTCCGGCTCTCGGAGAGCTCGGGCCGGCCGGCGGGGGTGGAGAACCGTTCCTCCGCGAGCGTCCCGGACAGCACGACCATGCCGCCGAGCACACCCCGGTGGTCGTGGATCGGCGTGATCTGCCCGCTCTGCCAGGCGATCAACATGACCTCCCAGTCGTCCCAGAGGAGGATCGGGTGCCGCACGTATCGATCCGCGGCGAACTGCACGCGATCCAGAAAGCGCTCCGTCTCCCGCGCCACCCGGCCGCAAAGGCCTCCGGGAGTGGGTCTCTCGGGTTGAGCGCTGGCGTCGCGGATGACTTCTCGGACGGCGTCGGCGAAGGTCATAGGTGGATTCTAAGCCGGGAGCCGTGAGGCGCCCGGGCCCCGTGCTATCTTGCGCCGGTTCATGAGAATCGCGGTCGTTCCGGGCGACGGAATCGGCGTCGACGTCACGGCGGAGGCCGTCAAAATCCTCGAGAAAGTCGCGCGCGCGCGCGGTTTCGCCTTCGACCCCGTCTTCTTTCCCTGGAGCGCCGATCACTACCTGAAGACCGGAGAATCCCTGCCGGCGGGAGCCTTCGACGACCTGTCCCGCAATTACGACGCCATCTTCATGGGTGCCTTCGGCGATCCCCGCGTGCCCGACATGAAGCACGCGGCCGACATCCTGCTGGGAGCACGATTCCGGCTCGACCTCTATGTAAACTTCCGCCCCGTCCGGTGCCTCGACGACCGCCTCTGCCCGCTGAAAGGGTTTTCGGCCCGGGACATCGACTTCGTGGTCTTCCGCGAGAACACGGAGGGCTCGTACGTGGGCGCGGGAGGGCACTTGAAGAAGGGGACACCCGACGAGGTGGCCGTCCAGGAGGACGTCTCCACCCGGAAGGGCGTCGAGCGTATCCTCCGGGCCGCCTTCGAATACGCGCGGGCCCGCAGCCGAAAGCGCGTCGTGATGTCGGACAAGTCCAACGCTATGCGGTTCGTTGGAGATCTCTGGCAGAGGACGTTTTCCGAGGTGGCGCGCGAATACCCCGAGATCGAGGCCTCGCACCTCTACATCGACGCGCTCTGCATGCAGATGATCAAGGATCCGCGCCAGTTCGACGTCATCGTCACCAACAACATGTTTGGCGACATCGCGACGGACCTCGGCGCGGCCCTGCAGGGAGGTCTCGGGATGGCGGCCTCCGGCAACATCCACCCCGGCCGCGTCTCGATGTTCGAGCCCGTGCACGGCTCCGCGCCCAAGTACGCCGGGACCGGCAAGGCGAACCCGTTCGGGGCGATCCTGACCGCCGGGCTGCTCCTCGACCACCTCGGCCGGGCTACCGAGGGGGCGGCGATCGAAGCCGCCGTGGCCGCGTGCGTGCGGGACGGCGCGTCGACGGCCGACGTGGGAGGCTCGCTGACGACGTCGCAAGCCGGCGACGCCGTGGGTGAAAGGTTGCGGTTCGACTGAGAGCCTCTTCCAGTTCCGCGTCCGCCTGATACAATCGGTGCCGAAGGAGATCTCACGATGAGTACTTTCGCGCGCCGCCTCCTGGCCGTTGTTCCCACCGCATTTTTCCTCGTCGCCGTGTCGACGGCGCTTGCCGTCCCCAAGATGTTCGTCGACTCGGACGACGCGAAGGAACGGGACGAGCCGCAGAAGTTCCTGAAGGACTACGATAAGCTCGTCCAGGGCAAGGATTCCGACTGGGTCTACTTTCCGAACGGCAGCCTGAAGACATACAAGTCCGTCCGCGTCAACGATTTCGAGGACAACGGCAAGGGCCGCGAGGCTCGCGAGGCAGCCCGCGAGGGGAAGGATTACACGGAACAGTGGCTCGAGAGAGAAGGGTTCGAAATCGTCGAAAAAGGGCCGGCGGACCTGACGATCGACGGCAACGTCTTCAACGCCTGGGAGCCGAGCGGCGCGGCCCGGTACTGGGGCGGTTGGGCGGCCAACCCCGGAGTGGGGCTGGAGCTGATGATCAAGGACAAGTCCGGCGCCATCGTCGGCCAGCTCCGCCAAAAGGCCAAAGGATCCACGGTCCGAGACGCAGTCGAGAACGGCCTCGAGGATATGGCCAAGTCCATTTCCAAGGGAAAGTAGGCCTCAGCTAAGTCATTGTCCACTCACAATTTACCCTCGTGTGGGAGGGCCCGGTCGATAGGGACCGGCCCCTCTCGTGGTACCGTTCACCCCCTCAAGGAGCACCGCCGATTTCTGACCCAAGCCACGCCGTAACCCTGCCCGAAACCGGACTCACTGCGCTCTTCGGAATCGCCGACGAAAATCTGCGGGCCATCGAATCCGCATTCGGCGTCCGGCTGCAGTCCCGGGGCAGCGAGATCTCGGTCCTGGGCGAGGGCCCGGCCGAGGAGGCCGCCCGGCGGCTGTTGTCGGGTCTTTCGGACCTTCTCGCGGGCGGCTATCCGCTCCGGGTCAGCGACGTCTCGACCGCGATCCGCGTCGCGAAGGAAGACCCGGACGTCTCGCTCGCGGAGTTCTTCACCGACAGTCCCTTCGGGCCCACGCTCAAGTCCGTCGTCACGGTGCGCAACCTCAAGCAGCGGATCTACGCGCAGACGATCGACCGGCACGACCTGGTCTTCGCGATCGGGCCCGCCGGCACCGGAAAGACCTACCTCGCCGTGGCCATGGCCGCGGCGGCTCTCCTGGAGAAGAAGGTCAAGCGCATCGTGCTGGCCCGGCCCGCCGTCGAGGCCGGCGAGAAGCTCGGGTTTCTCCCGGGCGACCTCGCCGAGAAGGTCAATCCGTACCTGCGCCCGCTCTACGACGCCCTGTACGACATCCTCGGCTATGAGAAGACGGCCAAGCTTCTCGAGCGCGGCATCATCGAGGTGGCTCCGATCGCGTTCATGCGCGGCCGCACGTTGAACGACGCCTTCATCATTCTCGACGAGGCGCAGAACACGACCTCCGAGCAGATGAAGATGTTCCTGACGCGCATCGGGTTCGGCTCGCGGGCGGTGGTCACCGGCGACATCACCCAAATTGATCTGCCGCAGGGGAAGACCTCGGGTCTGCGCGAGGCGCAGCAGGTGCTCTCCCGCACCGAAGGCATCCGCTTCGTCCTCTTCGACGAGCACGACGTGGTCCGTCACACGCTCGTCCAGTCCATCGTCACCGCCTACGAAGCGCTCGACCGCGAGCGGGAGGCGGCCGCCGCCCTCGCGAGCGGACGCGTCCCGTCCCCGGTCGCCCGCTGATTCCGCCATGGCTGTCGAAGCGTCCTCCGGACGCACCGCGAAGCATTTTCGGCGCTCCAGGACGGCGGGGGGCGCGCCGAAGCGCGCTTTCCGGGTGCGGCCCCTCCTCTGGGCGGCCGCTTACGTCTCTATCACGACGCTCTCGTTCTCCCCGACCCTGTCCTTCCGCGATTCCCCGGCGACCCCGGGCATGGTCGCCACGCGCGACGTCGTCGCTCCGCGCGATCTGATCGTTCCCGATCCCGAAGCGACGGCGCGGCGGCGCGCCGAGGCGGCCGCCGACGTGCTCCCCCTCTACGAGGCCGACGGGCAGGCCCCGGCCCGCTTCGAGCAGCTGCTGCGCGACGCCTTCGCGAGGGCGAGACCCGTGGCGGCTCGGATCCGGCCGCGAGGGCGCGTGACGCCCGACCTGCGCGACGCCTTCAGCCTGCTGATCGGCGACGAAGCCCTCTCGGCCCTGGCCCGAAACGGTTTCTCCCGTGAGATCGAGGACAGCGCCGTCGCGATCGGGCTCGACCTGTATCGGGGCGGAGTCGTGGACCACCGCGAGCTGGCCCCTCAGGCGCGCAGCCGCGGCCTCCTCGTACGGGACGCCTCTTCCGGACGCGAGTCCAAACGCCAGGAAAGCGGGGCGATCGAGTACGGAAACGAGACCCGCTCGGCGGTGGTCGCCCGCCTGGCCGAGGGCGGCTTCGGAGGGCGGGAGCGCGCCGAGGTCTCCGCTTTTCTGGCGGCGGTCCTGCGGCCGAACCTGACCTACGACCCGGTCCAGACGGTGGCACGCCGCGACGCGGCGGCGCTCTCGGTCGAAAGCATTTTCACCCGGATTCCCCGCGGCAAAGTCATCGTGCGCCGGGGCGACGAGATCACGCCGCGCGCCGCGCAGTGGATCGCGGCCGTGCAGGCCTCGGCCTCGGACCCCTCTTCGTGGGTCAAGGTCACCGGGGTGTTGATCCTGCAGATGCTCGCGGCGGCCGCCTTCTGGCTCGACGCCCGCCGGCAGCGCCGGCGCCGGCGCGAGCGGTCGTCGGGCGTCGTGTTCGAGTCGGTGCTCGCGACCGGGATCCTCTTCGCCCTGATCACGCGCGCCGGCTTCGCGCTGGCCCAGGCCCTGTCGCCCTCCCTGGAAGGGGCCTCCGGGGCGGTGAACTACGCGATCCCCTTCGCGGCCGGCTCGATCGTCGTCAGCCTCGTGGCCGGAATGGGCCCGGCGCTGCTCGTGGCGCTCGTCCACGCCGTCGGCGCCGGCGTGCTGATGGGCGTTTCCTTTCCGTTCACGCTCTTCGCCGTTGTGGGGTCCCTGGCGGGCATCTACGGTCTGGGAAAGCTGCGCTCGCGCAGCGTGCTGCTCTGGATGGGCGGCGTGGTGGCGGCCGGTAACCTCGTCGCTATCGTGGCGATCCACTTCCTGAACGCCGGTCCGTGGAGCTGGGAATTCCTCTACGACGCGCTTGCCGGAATCGCGGGCGGGATGGCGGTCTCGATGGTCGTCGCCCTGGTCCTGCCGGTCTTCGAGCACCTCTTCTCGGTCGTCACCGACATCCGGCTGCTCGAGCTCTCCAACCAGAACCTGCCGCTCCTGCGCACCCTCGCGCTCGAGGCGCCCGGCACGTACCAGCATTCGCTGATGCTCGGGCATCTGGCCGAAGCCGCGGCGGAGGCGATCGGGGCGGACTCGCTCCTGGCGCGGGTGTCGGGCTACTACCACGACATCGGCAAGACCAAGATGCCCGACTACTTCATCGAGAACCAGCCGAAGGGCTTCAATCGCCACGACCAGCTCGAGCCCTCCATGAGCGCGCTCATCATCGCCGCCCACGTGAAGGAGGGCGTCGAGATGGCCAAGAAGGCGCGGCTGCCGGAGCCGATCGTAACGGCGATCCGGGAGCACCACGGCACCAAGCTGATTCGATACTTCTACCAGAAGGCGCTGACGAAGGCCGACCCGACGCAGGGCGGGGTTCGCGAGACGGACTACCGTTATCCGGGGCCGAAGCCATCGACCCGCATCCTGGGCATCCTGATGATCGCGGACGCGGTGGAGGCGGCGTCGCGCACGTTGATCGAGCCGACTCCCGCCAAGATCCGCGCCATGATCCAGACGATCGTGGACGACTGCCTGCGCGACGGGCAGTTCGACGACTGCGACCTCACCATGCGGGACCTCGCGATCGTCGTCGACGCGCTCGCGCATTCCGTGGCGACGGTCTTCCACCACCGGATCGACTATCCCGGGTTCGACTTCAACCGCGAGCGAGCGCGGCGGCGCACGACCGAGACGGCTCCCGTCTCCGAGGCCGTCGGACCGCGCGCGGTATGAACGTCGACGTGCAGGGACGGGTGTCGGGCGCGCCCCCCCCGGCGCGCGTGAGGAGACTTCTTGACCGGGCCGCGCGGGCGGCGCGGTCCCCGGCGGACGAGGTCTCGGTGCTGTTCTGCGCCGACGCCCGGATGCGCGGGCTGAACCGGCGCTACCGCGGGAAGGACCGGTCGACCGACGTCCTCGCGTTTCCGTCCGGCCCGGGCGGCGGGGGCTTTCTCGGGGACATCGTCATCTCGGTTCCCTTCGCGGGGCGAGAGGCGCGGCGGCGGTCGGAGCCGCGCGCGCGAGAGATCGACCGGCTGCTCGTGCACGGGCTCTTGCACCTGATGGGCTACGACCACGAGACCGACGGCGGCGAGATGGAGGGTCTCGAACGCCGCCTGCGTCGGCAGCTCGGAATCTCGGATCCTCCCGCCGCCCGGCCTCGGAGGCCCCGACGATGATCGCACTCCTCTCCGCCGCGTTCTGCTACGGGGCGTTCCTGCTGTTCGAGACCTTCGCGCTCGCGCTCGACCGCCTCTCGCCGATCAAGGTGCGGGGGCTTCTCGAGGAGCATCCCGAGCGCGCACGCATCCTGTCCGGTGCCGGGGAGGTGGAGATCGTCCGCACCACGACCAAGGTGGTGATGCAGGCGCTCCTCTTGACCGGCCTGCTCACGACGGTGTCGGCGTTCACGACCTTCGGCATCCCGCGGCCGTGGCTCTGGGGCGGGCTCTTCTTCGCCGCGGGGTGGCTCTCGACCGAGATCGCCCTGCTGCGCCGCGACGCAAACCGCGATCCCGAGAAGATCGTGGCGCGGCTCCTTCCCGTCATCACGGCGGCGTCCTGGCTCCTGCTGCCGATCGCATTTCTGATCCGCCGGATCTTCGCCGGCCGAACGCCGGCTCGGGCCAAGGCCGAGGAGGCCACGGAGCAGGAAGTGCGGGCCTACATCGACGTCGGCCGCCAGGAGGGCATCCTCGAGAAGGAAGAGGAAAAGCTGCTGCTGTCGATCGTCGATTTCGGCGACACGCGGGTGCGGGAGGTCATGACGCCGCGCACCGATATCGTCTGGATCGACGTGGCCGCGTCGCTGACGGTCCTCTTCGATCTCTTCGTGGAGTCCAAGTACTCGCGCATCCCGGTGGTGCGCGGGTCGATCGACACCGTGGTCGGGGTCGTACTCGTGAAGGACACCCTCCAGGTGCTCCGTTCGGGAGCCAATCGGTCGATCGCGGATCTGATCCGGGAGGCCTACTTCGTTCCCGAAACCAAGAAGGTGTCCGAGCTGCTGCGGGAGTTTCAGCGCCGGCATCTCTGGATGGCGATCGTCGTGGACGAATACGGCGGCGTCTCCGGACTCGTCACGGTCGAGGACCTGCTCGAAGAGATCGTGGGCGAGATTTCGGACGAGCACGAGGACGAGCGCGAGCCGGTCACGAGAGTGGGGGAGAACGCTTACTCCGTGTCGGGCAAGGCCAACATCGAGGTCGTGCGGGATCTCTTCGGCCGGGCGCCGGAGGAGGACGAGTTCACGACCGTCGGCGGCTTCCTCGCGAGCCGCCTCGGCCACATCCCGAAACCCGGCGAGGTTCACCGGGAGTTCGACCTGCGCTTCACGGTCGAGGAAGCTGACCGGCGACGGGTCTACCGGGTGAAGATAGATCCCGCCGGCAGCTTCAAGCCGTCCGCCGCCGGCGTTGAGGCGGAAGAGCCGGCCGAGTCGTCCCTCCGCATGAAGGCGGACAGCTGAGAGCCGAGAGCAGAGCTTGAGAGTCGGCGAAGTCGCCGTCGTAGGCCGGCCCAACGCCGGCAAGTCGACGCTTGTCAACGCTCTCGTGGGCGCGAAGGTCGCGATCGTCTCCGACAAGCCCCAGACCACCCGCCGTCGGATCCTCGGCCTGGCCCGGGGGCCCGCGGGCGAGCTCGCCTTGGTCGACACACCCGGCATCCACAAACCCCAGTACCGGATGAACGCGGCGATGGTGCGGGACGCGACGGATGCTCTTTCGTCGGCGGACCTCGTCCTGTTCGTCATCGACGCGGCCGATCAGCGCGGGCCGGGCGAAGACTTTATCCTCGGTCTCCTCGCGAAGGCCGGCACGCCGGCCGTCCTGGCGCTCAACAAGATCGATCTGCTGAAGAAAGAGGCCCTCCTCCCCCTCATCGGAGAGCTGTCGGGCAAGCACCCATTCCAAGCGGTCGTGCCGGTCTCGGCGCGGACGGGCGACAACGTCGAGCGCCTCTTCGAGGTCCTCGCCTCCAGCTTGCCGGAGGGCGAGGCGGCCTACCCGGACGACTTCCTGACCGCCACGCCGGAGACCGAATGGATCGCGGAGGTCATTCGCGAAAAGCTCCTGGAGCGCACTCGGGACGAGCTCCCGTTCGCCCACGCGGTCCTCATCGAATCCGTGCGTCCCGGCGAGAGGCAGGACATCACGGTCGTCACCGCCTCGATCGTCGTGGAGCGCGAAGGGCAGAAGGGCATCGTGGTCGGCAAGGGCGGCTCCATGATCCGAGAGATCGGGAAGGCCGCCCGCGAGGAGCTCGAGCGGGAGCTCGACAAGCGTCTCTTCCTGGACCTGACCGTGCGCGTCGAGCCCGACTGGAGGAACGACGAGCGGTTTCTCTCGCGGCTGCGGGCGGGGGACCTGGGACAGTAGCTCTCGGCGCGGGGCGACGGCGTTCGACGCCGTCCGTCACTCCCTGACCGTGCTGCGCACGCGCTCGGCCAGGTCGTGCAACGAGTCGGCGAGGGACTCGCGCAGGCGCTCCACCTCCGAGAAGAGGAGGGCGTCGGACTCGTGGCGGCGGACGCGGTCCTCGAGCAGCGGAGCAATCTGGGAGCGGATGTCCTCCGCCTCCCGGCGGCCCTGTTGCGTCTTCTCATCGAACGTGGACTCGAGCTCGTGATGGGCGCGCAGCACCGACTCGATCTGCATCGCGAGCTCGGGCTGCTTCTCGGCGAGCCGGGAGAGCGACGCGAGCTGGCCCTCGACCTGCGGCATCCGATCTGTCAGCCCCCGCAGGCCCGACACCATGTCTTCGTGAGCGCCGACCTGGTTGATCATCGAGGTCATCTGCTGGTCCATGGTCAGGGCGCGCTCGGTCAAGCCGCGTAGGGCCATGGCCACGTCGTCGGAGTCCTTGCGCTGGCGTGTGGCCTCGGAGCGCAGGCGCTCGTCGAGGTCTCGCAGGCCTGACTCGAGGCTCCTCAGTCCCGACTCGAGCTCGGAGTGCTTGCCGGAGGCGCTCTCCACGGGAGCCAGTCGCTGCAGGGCGGAGCCCAGGCTTTCCTGGAGTCCGCCGACTCCCTTCTCGATCGCGGTCAGGCGCTCCGCCAGCGCGGCGAGCTCTCCGCTCGCAGCCGCCACGCGCTCCTCTACGGAGGACACGGCCTGGCTCAGCCGCTCGGCGGCCTCGCGTTCGCGGGAGGCCCGGTCATCGGACTCGCGGACCCGCAGCTCCAGAAGCTCGATGCGGTCGTCGTGCGCCGCCTCGGCCGGCAGGAAGGCGGGAGCCGCCGGATCCTCCGGGGCCTCCAGGTCGACGTCGATCTCGTCGGCCTCCGAAAGCGGCTCGACCGTTTCCTCGGCCGCCGGCGCGTCCAGAAGGTCCTCGCCGATCGCCTCCATCTGGACCGTCTCGGCGGGATTCGCCCCCCGGAAAGGCGGGGGCTCCACGGCGACGGGCGGGGGCTCGGGGACCGCGTAGGGCGAGGGGTCGTCGTCCTCGACTCCGCGGGCGAGCTCGCTCGTGTCGAAGGGGGCCTCGTCTGAGACCGGTGGCACGAGCGACAGCGGCCGGGACGGCCGCGGCACCGCGACCCCCGGCTGCGATTCGCGCTTCAACAGCGAGTTCTTCCAGCTCTGGAGGTCGTCCTGGCGGGCCTGCTCGTCGGAGGCCTGAGCGGCGCTGGCCTCTTCGGCGCGCCGGCCCTGCAACCGGCGCAACAAATCGACGAACGTCAGCTTCGAGATGAGCTTGAAGGTCTCCGTCACGCCGCGGCCCGCCGAGGCGACCGCCTCGACGAACGGGTACGAGGAGAGGCCGAGGGCTTCCTGCATCGCGTCGACTGCGAGGATGTCGGCGAGATCGCGCTTGTTGTACTGGACGACGACCGGGATGCTCTCGAATGAGATCCCGTTGGACTTGAGATTGTCCTTGAGGTTCTGCCAGGCCTCGAGGTTCTTCGGGAGCATCGTCCACTGGGAGTCGGCCACGAACACGATCCCGTCGACGCCCTTGAGCACCACCCGGCGGGTCTCGTTGAATGCCGTCTGCCCGGGGACCGTCGCGAGCTGGAAGCGGATTTTGTAGCCCTTGATGTCGCCGAGCTCGACGGGCAGAAGGTCGAAATAGATCGTGCGGTCGGTCTGTGTCTGGAGGTTGAGGAGCTTGCCGGCCGTCCCCGGCTCGAGCCGGTCGTGGAGCACCTTGAGGTTGGTGGTCTTGCCGCAGAGGCCCGGACCGTAATAGACGATCTTGGCCGTCAGCTCCCGCGTGGCTGCGTTGTAGATCACCATGTCGGCGTGTCGTGTTGTATGCGGTAGTTTAGCGCCGTTTGGCCTCGCGGACGCTCCTTTTCGGCCCCGTTCTTGACGGGGCCGGAACGAGACCGTAGACTCGCGCGGACTTGACCGAAGAGCTCACCAAAAAGGCCAAAATCCTCGATGGCGACCGTATCCGGCGCATGATCGACCGGATGGCTCACGAGATCGCGGAGCGGCAGAAGGACCTTCCGGAGCTTGCCTTCATCGGCATCCGGACTCGCGGGGTGCCCCTGGCCAACAGGCTGGCGAAGCGGCTGTCAGACCAGGTCAAGCAGAGCTTCCCGGTGGGAACCCTCGACATCACGCTCTACCGGGACGACCTCTCGACGGTCGCTCCGCAGCCCCTCCTGAAAAAGACCGAGATCGATTTCGACCTGAACGGACGGACCGTCCTCCTCTGCGACGACGTCCTCTACACGGGCCGGACCATCCGGGCCGCGCTCGACGGCGTCATCGACCTGGGGCGCCCCCGCGCCATTCGCCTCGCGGTCCTGATCGACCGCGGGCACCGCGAGCTGCCGGTCGAGGCCAACTACGTCGGCAAGAGCGTGCCGACGTCCCAGCGCGAGGTCATCCAGGTCATGCTCGAGGAAACCGACGGCGCCGACGAGGTCTGGATCCTGGAGCGCCCCGCCTGACGGCCACGAGCCTGCGCTCCAAGGACCTCCTCGGGATCGAGCCGCTGACTCCCGACGAGATCGCCCTTCTGCTCGACACTGCGGAGTCCATGAGCGCGATCGGACAGCGCGCGATTAAGAAGGTGCCGGCCCTGCGGGGCAAGATGGTCGTCAACCTCTTCTTCGAAGCCTCGACCCGCACGCGCTTCTCCTTCGAGACCGCCGAGAAATGGCTCTCGGCCGACGCGCTCAACTTCTCCGCGAAGGGCAGCTCGGTCGAGAAGGGCGAGTCGCTGCTCGACACCGCGCGGAATCTCCAGGCGATGTCTCCGGACCTGATCGTCATCCGGCACGGCTCGCCCGGGGTGCCTCACTTTCTGGCCCGGCACCTGAAGGCGAGCGTCGTCAACGCGGG
>JBKJWL010000200.1:0-3584 GCA_046716885.1 Thermoanaerobaculia bacterium
CTCGACACGGACTTCTATGAGGGCTGCACGTTCCTCGGCCCGCTCCCCGAGATCGCCTCGATCCGGCGCGACCTCCGGGACGTGGTCCTGGGCGATCTCGAAGGGTTCGATGCCGTCATCCATCTGGCCGCGCTCTCGAACGACCCGCTGGGCGACCTCAATCCCGAAACGACCTACGCGATCAACCACCGGGGCTCGGCACACCTGGCGCGGGTGGCGAAAGAAGCGGGTGTCGCTCGATTCCTCTTTTCCTCGTCGTGTAGCAATTACGGCGCTGCCGGGGAAGCCATGGTCGACGAGCGCTCCGATCTCAATCCCGTCACGCCGTACGGCGTCTCGAAGGTCCGTGCCGAGCACGACATCGCGGCCCTCGCGGACGACCGGTTCAGCCCGACCTTTCTGCGCCCCACCACGGCCTACGGCGTCTCGCCGCGGCATCGCTTCGACATCGTCCTCAACAACCTCACTGCCTGGGCCGTCACCACGGGCCGCATCCACCTGAAGAGCGACGGAACGCCCTGGCGCCCACTGGTCCACATCGAGGACATCTCACGGGCGTTCCTCGCGGTGCTGGAAGCGCCCCGGGAGGCGGTGCACAACGAGGTCTTCAACGTCGGCCGGACGGACGAGAACTACCAGATCAGGCAGATCGCGGAGATCGTGGGCGAGACCGTTCCAGGCTGCCGCATCGAGTTTGCGCCGGACGCGGGGCCGGACACGCGCTCCTACCGCGTCAATTTCGGCAAGATCGCCGAGCGCGTCCCGGAGTTCCGGCCACGCTGGAACGTCCGCGAAGGCGCGCGCGAGCTGTACGAGGCCTACCGAAAGACCGATCTGAAGCTCGAGGACTTCGAGGGGCCGAAGTATCGGCGGATCGACTGCCTCCGCGGGCTCCTCGACTCTGGGCGCCTGGACGAGACGCTGCGCTGGACCGCCGTCGCGGCCGCCGCCGGGCAGGGTTGATCTGGGCTCGGTTCGCCCAGCGCGACTTCGCGCGGACAATGATCGTCGACGCATCCGGGGCCTCGACCCCTTGTCGGCCCAGTTCCAGCTCCCGGTCGAAGAGTACTTGGCGGTCCTGACCCGATTGAAGCCCGCCTTCATCCACCATCCGGCCTGCAAGGACCTGCTGCGGGGGACCCTCTCGGACTTCGGCACCTGACGGTGTACGACATCGAGCCTTCGAACGCTATGGCCTTTTTATCGGCATTGCGGCGCCGAGTACCAGGTGTCGCGGTGAGGTTGGAAGGCATAGGCGGTGGTCGGGAACATGGCCAGGTCGGTGCGCCCGGAAGGTAGTCGCGCAGGGTAGTGCCAGTGCAGGCGGACCGATCCCGGGCCCGTGGCGGCGCCACCCGGATTCTGTCTCGTTTCGAACCTGTCCGTAGGCTCAGGTCTCGGCTATAATCTGCCACGTTCTGCTAGGGGGCAGGTTCTGAGTTACTCCCAAACACTGGCGTTCCCGGGATCCTGGGTCAGCCGATTCCGGTCGTCTCTTGGCTCTGCAGCACTGGCAATGCTCGCCAGCTTCGCAGGCGCCGCCGCGCCGCCCGCCGGATTTCAGGAGTCCGTCGTGTTTAGCGGCCTCAACTTTCCGACAGCCGTGCGTTTTCTGCCAGACGGCCGCGTGCTCGTCGCCGAAAAGAGCGGGCTCATCAAGGTCTTCGCCAGCCTGACCGCAACCACACCGACCGTCGTCGCGGATCTACGGACCAACGTCCATAATTTCTGGGACCGGGGGCTGCTCGGCCTGGCCGTGGATCCCAACTTCGCCGACAACCATTTCATCTACGTCCTCTACACCTTCGACGCCGCGATCGGCGGCGTCGCGCCGCGCTGGGGGACTGCGGGCGCAACCTCCGACGGATGCCCCTCCCCGCCGGGGGCCACGACCGATGGATGCGTCGTGAGCGGCCGGCTCTCCCGCCTGCAGATGACCGACGACATCGCGGGGGCCGAGCAGGTCTTGATCGAGGACTGGTGCCAGCAGTTCCCCAGCCACTCGACCGGCGCGCTCGCCTTCGGTGCAGACGGCAAGCTCTACCTGACCGGTGGCGACGGGGCCAGCTTCCTCTTTTCCGACTACGGCCAGCGCGGAGGAAGCAACGGTAGCCCGACTCCGAAGAATCCCTGCGGGGATCCCCCGGCGGGCGTCGGAGGGGTGCAGACACCCCCGACCGCCGAGGGGGGCGCTCTCCGCAGCCAGAGCGTCCGACGCCCGGATCCGGAACCCGTCACGCTCAATGGCGCAATTCTCCGCGTGGATCCCGCAACCGGCGCTGCCCCTGCGGACAATCCGTTTGCCGCCGATCCGGACGCGAATGCCCGGAGGATCGTCGGTTTCGGCCTTCGCAACCCGTTTCGTTTCACGATCAAACCGGGGACGAACGAGCTGTGGGTTGGCGACGTCGGCTGGGGCAATTGGGAAGAAATCAATCGAATCCCCGATCCGTTGACCCCAACCGTCGGCAATCTCGGCTGGCCGTGCTACGAGGGCGTCGGAAAGCATGCGGGCTATGACGGCGCCAATCTCAACCTTTGCGAAAGCCTGTACGCCCAGCCCGGAGTTGCCATCGACCCCTTCTTCACGTACGCCCACAGCGCATCCGTCGTGGAGGGCGACGGGTGCACGACAGGAAGTTCCTCGATCACCGGGCTGACTTTCTACAACGGCGGCAACTACCCGTCGAACTATCAGGGAGCCCTCTTTTTCTCGGATTACTCGCGCAAGTGCATCTGGGTGATGTTCGCCGACGGGAACGGGACGCCGGACCCGAGCACGCGGATGGGTTGGAAGTCCAGCGCGGCCGGACCCGTGGCCCTCGAAACCGGGCCCGACGGCGACATTTTCTACGTGGACTTCGACGGCGGAAAGATTCGCCGGTACCGCTATCTCGGGCCGACGGCCATCGCGACGGCGACGCCGCTGGCGGGGTCTCCCCCTCTCCAGGTGACATTCGACGCCTCCCGCTCGGAGCCGGGGCAGGCCGGAGACACGATCGTCTACGCCTGGGACTTGAACGGCGACGGGCTTTACGACGACTCGACGCTCGTGTCCCCCGAATACACGTACGGCGCCGCCGGGACCTATACCGCGATGCTCCGCGTCACGGACAATCATGGGGTGGCGACGCTCAGCAGCCCCCTCACGATCGAGGTCGACGCAACGGCGCCCACCGCCGTCATCGAGACGCCGCTCCCGTCCCTCACGTGGAAAGTCGGGGACGCGATCAGCTTTTCGGGATCAGCGACGGACCCACAGGACGGCGACCTTCCTCCTTCGGCTCTGACGTGGTCGGTGATCGTTCATCACTGTCCGTCCAACTGCCACACGCACGTTTACCAGACGTTTCCCGGCGTCAGCGGAGACGTTTTCCCGGCGCCCGATCACGACTATCCCTCGCACCTCGAGATCCAGCTCGTGGCCACGGATTCCCAGGGTCTTTCGAGCGTGGCGAGCGTCCATCTGGAACCGCAGACGGTCAACCTGACCTATGAGACCAATCCCCCGGGTTTGGATCTGACGGTTGGTCCGGATTCGGGTGCGGCGCCTTTCAGCCGCACTGTGATCGTCGGCTCGGATA
>JBKJWL010000201.1:0-5430 GCA_046716885.1 Thermoanaerobaculia bacterium
CATCAACGATTCACCGATGTCGGGGCTGTCGGGCAAGTACGTCACGAGCCGGCACCTCTCCGAGCGCCTGGAGAAGGAGCTCGAGAAGAACGTCGGCCTGCGGATGGAGAAGACGGAGGAGTCGGACGCCTTTCTCGTGCTCGGGCGCGGAGAGCTTTCGCTCGCGATTCTGGCGGAAACCATGCGCCGGGAGGGCTTCGAGTTTTCGCTCGGCCGGCCACAGGTCATCTTTCACCGCGGCGAGAACGGCGAGCTATTGGAGCCCTACGAGGAGCTGGTGATCGACTGCGCGGAGGAGTTCAACGGCGCCGTCATCGCGGCGGTCGGCGAACGCAAGGGCGAGCTCAAGCATATGGGCAAGCACGGCGACCGCGTGCGCCTGGAGTTCACGATTCCCTCGCGCGGCCTGCTGGGCTTTCGCCTCGAGTTCCTGACGCTGACCAAGGGCACGGCCTTGATGAACCACCTCTTCGACCAGTACGGACCGCACCGCGGCCCGCTGCCGCACCGGACGAAGGGCGCGATGATCGCCAAGGAGGGCGGCGAGGTGACCGGATACGCCCTCGACCGGCTGGCCGATCGCGGCATCTTCTTCGTCAAGCCCGGCGACAAGGTCTACGCCGGGCAGATCATGGGCGAGCAGGTCAAGGAAAGCGACATGGTCATCCAGCCCTGCGAGAGGAAGCACCTGACCAACATGCGCGCTTCCGGCTCCGACATGGCCATCAAGCTCACGCCCGCCCGCGAGCTCAACATCGAGCAGGCGATCGAATGGATCAACGACGACGAGCTCGTCGAAGTCGCGCCCGCGGCCATCCGCGTGCGCAAGCGGACGCTGGATCACTCCCTCCGGAAGACGAAAGCAAAAACGGCGGGCTAAGCCCTCCGTCGTTTCCTTTCGTCCCGAGGCGCGGCGCGCCGAGGGACCCCGTGCTTTCCGCGAGGGGTGCCCTCCTACGGCAGCTGGAAGCTCTTGACCAGGAACACCGCCGTCTGCCCTCGGGTGACGAGGTTCTCCGGACAGTAGTTGCCGCCGCCGCAGCCGCCCGTGATCCCTTCCGCGGCGAGCTGCTCGATGAAGTCCGTGTACAGGCCGGGGCAGGGGACGTCGGCATAGAGGCCCGGCGGGGTGCAGGCGGGCGGGTAGTAGTCGAGCCCGTGCCTGGCCGTGAGCAGGTAGACCGCCATCTCGTCGCGTCGGACTGGCTCGTCCGGTCCGAAAGCGGAGCTGAAGCAGGGGAAGACCTCGACGCAGAACCATTGCATCCAGTCGGCGAACGGCCCCGGACAGGGGACGTCGTAAAACCAAAAGTCCGGGTGGCAAGCCGGCGGCACGTAGGTGGGACCGTACCTGGCCTTGACCAGGAAGACGGCCAACTGCTTACCCAGAATGGGGCTGTTTCGGCAGTAGTCGCCGCCGCCGCAGCCGGCCGTAATTCCTGTGCGGAAGATCGCCTCGACGCTGGCATGGAAGATGTCGGCCTGGGGCACGTCCAGGAAATCGGCCATCCAGGCGGCGGGAAGCGTGGCCGAAGCGCTGGCCGGAGGATCGGCAACCGCAACTTCGAGGAGCTTGCCGGGGGGCAGCGTCGGGGTCTTCGCGGTGATGGTGGAGGAGTCCACGACCACGACGTCGGCGGCCAGGACTCCGCCGATCGTCACGGAAGCGCCGGGCGGAAAGCTGGTGCCTGAAACCGTCACCGGCACTCCGCCGGCCGCGTCGCCGGACGCCGGCGCGACGCCGAGGACCTGGAGCGTCGGCAGCACGTCCGTCACGATTCGGCAGGCGGAGAACTCCGATGTGAACCAACCTTTCGAGGCCGTGGCCGTCACGACCGATCCGGGCTCGAGCGAAAGCGGAAGCATGACCGACAACCCCGCGCTGCCGGCGGCGTCGGTGTTCACGGTCGTCGACCCGATCAGGGTCGTGCCCTCGCCGTTGCCTGAAGTGTCGCACGCAGTGCTGGAGAAGAGGTCGATGGCGATGACCGCGACGTTCGGCTCCCTGTTCAGCGTTCCCTGAATCGAGGTGAGCCCCCCGGACGAAGCCGCAGCGGTGAGAAC
The DNA here is from genome assembly GCA_046716885.1 of Thermoanaerobaculia bacterium. Taxonomy (GTDB): domain Bacteria; phylum Acidobacteriota; class Thermoanaerobaculia; order UBA5066; family Gp7-AA6; genus DAHUXD01. The sequence goes on from JBKJWL010000201.1 coordinate 2,065, forward strand.
CGGATAGTTGCTCGAGCTCCCGTCGCTGTTCGGCGTCACGCCGTCCTCGCGGCGGTCGACTCCGAGGCCCGCGTTCGAGTGGATCCTGTTCGAGCGGAGGACGGCGTTGTAAGGTGTCTCCGAGGCCTCCTCCGCGACCTCGATTCCGCCTCCGAGGTTGTATGCGATCACGTTTCCGTCTTCGGGATCGACCCCGCCGACGATGCTCCATCCGGGTCCCGGATAGCCGGGGTCTTGCCAGATCAGGACGCCGTGGCTTCCGTTCGGGATGGCCGTCGTGCCGGTGGCGTCGGTTCCGATGAGGTTGCCCTGGACGGTCGCCGTGTGGAACTCCGACGGCGCGAGCCGAACCCCGTACGACGTGCTGCCGGAGATCACGTTGCCCGGCGGCACTCCCGCCGAGGCGACCGGGCCTCCGATGACGGCATCGCCCCAGACCAGGTCCACGTTGATCGCGTTCGGCAGCGCCGCCGTGCCGGTCGCATCGATCCCGATGAAGTTGCCCTGGATGAGGGAGTACCACCGGGCCTCGATGCCCGGACCGCCGTTGCCCGAGATGACGTTGCGCTGAGCCGGCAGGGTGCCCCCGATCGTGGCGAGCTGGCTGTACACGCCGCGGCCGTAGCCCTGGGCGCGGGCGATCGTGCCGGTCGGGTCCGTCCCGATGAAGCAGCCCTCGAGGTACCCGCCGTTGTCGATGTGAACGTTGCTGATCTGGAAGCGGTTGATGACGAGGCCTCGGATGATCACTTCGTTGGCCGCGCCCTCGGAGACGAGACCGCTGCTGTTGCCCGCCAGCTCGCCGTTGAGCTCGATCAGGAGGACGGCATCGTCGCTCGTCAGCTGCGTGTTCGGGCTCGCCCCGGGCTGGGTGTAGCCGTCGATCGTCACCCACCGCGTGATGTGCGGCAGCTCGCTCAACGGGCTGATTGTGTGGACGCCCGCTCCCGGTATGTTGAAGGCGATCAGGTCGGGTTGCGGGTCGAAGTTTGCGTACAGGATCGTCTGGCGCAGCGACCCGGGCCCGGAGTCGTTGGTGTTGACGACGGTGTAGGTGGCTGCCGCCAGCGGAGTCGCGATCGTCCAGAGCAGAACGTTGAAAGTCCTCTTCATGGTCGCCTCCTACTGAAGTTCGAACGACTTGACCAGAAACACCGCCATCTGCCCGCGAGTGCTGGGAAGGTCCGGACAATAGTTGCCGCCCCCGCAGCCGCTGGTGATGCCTTCGTTGACAAGCTGCTCGATCCAGTCGGCGAAGGTGGAGGGGCAGGCCACGTCGGCGAAGTAGCCGGCGCAGGCCGGCGGCACGAAGCCTGGTTCATGTTTCGCCTTCAGCAGGAAGACGGCCATCTGGTCGCGGCGGACGGAATTGCCGGGGCAGTAGACGCCGTCGCCGCAGCCGCTCGTGATGCCCTCGGCCGCGAGCTGCTCGACCCAGTCGGTGAAGGGGCCGGGGCAGGCGACGTCGAGGAACCTTCCGGGAGGCGTGCACGGAGGGGGCTCGTAGTCGAAGCCATGAAGGCCTTTCAGCAGGAAGACGGCCATCTGATCGCGCCGGACCGGGCTGTTGCGGCAGTAGTAGCCGTCGCCGCACCCGGCCGTGATCCCGTTGCGCAAGATCGTCTCGACGTCGTCGTGGAAGATGTCCTCGTCGGGGACGTCGAGGAAGTCGGCCATCCAGCCGGCGGAAAGCGTTGCGCTGTCGAGTGCGCCCGCGACGGACACGTCGTTGAGGGTGCCCGGTGGAAGCATCGGGGTCGTCGCGGTGATCCTGAAGATGTCCACGACGACGACGTTCTCGGCCGGGATCCCGCCGATCGTCAGGGAGGCGCCGGGCAGGAAGCCGCTTCCCGCGACCGTCACGGCGGTGCCGCCGGCGGCGTCGCCGGACCCCGGCGTAACGTCCAGCACCTGGAGCGGAAACACGTCCGTCACGAGTCGGCAGGCGGAAAACTCCGAGGAAACCCCACGGGAAACCCCACGGCCCGTCACGGCAGAGCCGAGCTCGAGCGAAACGGGAAGCAAGACCCAGAAGCTGGCGTTGCCGGTGGCGTCGGTGTTCACCGTCGTCGAGCCGATCAGAGTCGCGCCCTCGCCGTAGCCCGAATCGTCGCACGCAGCGTCGGAAAAAAACTCGATTGGGATTCCCGCCGCGTTCGGCAGGCCGTTCAGAGTCCCCTGGATCATCGTAAATCCACCGTACGAAGCGGCGGCGGTGAGAACCGGGTAGTTGCGTGGGCTCCCGTCGGCATTCGGGGTCACGCCGTCGTTGTGGCGGTCGATTCCGAGGCCGGCGTTCGAGTGGATGCGGTTCGAGCGAAAGTCGGTCTTGATGAGGTACTCCGGGCCTCCGGAGATCGCAATGCCGTCGCCGAGGTTGTATGCGATGACGTTTGCCTCTACGGGATCGTCGCCGCCGACGATGGCGTAGCCGGGTGTCATACAAACCCGAGGCGGCGGGTAATCGTTGCACCAGTAAGGGAGGATTCGCGAGATGGCGACGCCATGCCCTCCGTTCGGTATGGCCGCCGCGCCGGTGGCGTCGGTTCCGATGAGATTGCCCTGGATCGTGACGGCGCGATGGCGCCACGGCGAGAAGGTGATCCCGGAGCCCTGGTTGCCCGAGATGACGTTGCCCGGCGGCGTTCCCGCCTGCGCGGTGGGACCCCCGATCACGCCCGAGAAGTCGCCGACGGCGACGAAGTTTGCAAGGCTCGCCGTTCCCGTCGCGTCGATGCCGATGAAGTTGCCCTGGATGGCCCCGTTTCCGCGGATTCCGGCACTGTTGTTGCCCGAGATGACGTTGCGCTGGGATACCAGCGCGCCCCCGATCGTGCTGGAACCGGCCGCGTATACACCTTGGGAGAACCCTTCGCGGCTCCGGGCGAGGGTGCCGGACGGGTCCGTCCCGATGAAGCAGCCCTCCAGGCGGTGACCGCCGCCGATCAGGATGACGTTGGTGTCGAAACGGTTGACCACGAGGCCCCGAATCGTCACGTTGAAGACGGGGTCGCCGTCAGGGTGCCATACGGAAAGTCCGTCGGCGTCGGGGCCCGAGGCGCTGCCGTCGATCTCGATCAGGAGAACGGCATCGTCGCTCGCAAGCTGCGTGTTCGGGCTCGAGCCCGGCTGCGTGTACCCGTCGATCGTGACCGATTCGCTGATCGGCGGAAGGGGGCTCGTCGGGGAGATCGTGTGGACGCCCGCCCCGGGGATGTCGAAGACGATCAAGTCGACTCCCGGGGAGATGTCGGCATCCAAGATGGCCAGCCGCAGCGACCCGATGTCCGCGTCGGTCGTGTTGGTGACGGTGAACGTGGCCGCGGAAAGCGTTGCTGTCGAAACGAGGAGCGCGACGGCAGCGCA
>JBKJWL010000202.1:0-2781 GCA_046716885.1 Thermoanaerobaculia bacterium
GGGAGGTGTTCCTGCCGGGCGATTTGTGGGGGACCTGCTGGGCTGCCTTTGAGGTGACGGTGGCGACGATGGGGGCGGAGACGGGGCCGCGGGGGTCGCTGCGCGACCGGCGGCCGGAAGGTTTAAACCAGGGCCCGGAGCGGCAGGCGGAGGCGGCGGCGGCGGCCAGGCGGTCGCAGTCGAACACGGCGCGGATCTTCGAGGGCAACCCGACGCTGATGCGCCTGAAGGAGCTGGAGACGCTGGAGAAGATCGCCGACAAGGCCAAGCTCTCGGTCATCCTGGGGGATACCGGGCTGGCGGATAAGGTGGTCAAGCTGATTTGAGTAGGTTCGAGTTCTAGAGGGTGGCTCGCAAGGGCCGCCCTGTTTTTTGAGCCGGGGGCCGACGGTTGGTCGAGTCCGGGATTCGCTTGGGGATGCCGGCGCTAGGCACTCGGAATGACCAACCAGTTTTGATAGCGTTGGCTCAAGAGCACGCAATGAAGGAGGGATCGATGAGATCGATGCGCATTCTGGCGTTTACGGTGTCGTGCGTTCTAGCGGCGGTGGCCCTCGCACAGGAACCGGGGGAGTCGAAGGCGAAGGCGGTCATCAAGGCAGGGATACCGGTCTTCGCGCCGTCAAGCGATCTGAAATGGGTGGATCTGGACCCCAAGGGTGCGCCGGGAATCAAGATCGCCGATGTCTGGGGCGACCATACGAAGAGCGGATACGGCGCGTTCTTGAAGTTTCCGGCCGGCTTTCTGGTACCCCTCCACACGCATACGAACGCGATCAAGATCGTCGTCGTCTCGGGAACCTACACGCAGGCTCCGGAGGGAAAAGCCGAAATGCGGATGGGGCCCGGCTCCTACGTGTTCCAGCCGGGAGGAACCTACAAGCACATTACGGGCTGCGACAAGGCTTCGGAATGTCTGATCTTCATCGAGAGCACAGGGAAGTTTGACCTGAAACCGGTGGAGGCAGCCAAAGCGGCGAAATAGGTCGGGATCCCTCGGTAAGGGCTGGCGCGCTTCACGCTCGAGGCCCGCTCCGCATCCGCGCTGAATCATCCCAACATCCTCACGATCTTCGAGGTCGGGCGCGCGGGGTCCTCGCCGTACCTGGCGATGGAGCTCATCGACGGCTGGACGCTGCGGCAGCTGGTGGACGCGGGCCCGCTCCCCGTCAAGAACATCTCGACATCGCCACGCAGATCGCGAGCGGGCTCGCCAGGGCGCATCAAGCCGGCATCGTGCACCGGGACTTGAAGCCCGAGAGCATCATGGTCTCGCAGTACGACACCAGCAGAGCCCGCAGGCCTGAACGCACGGAAAGGCCGACGGGAATAGGCGATCAGCCAGGGCGTCAGGCGATCGAGTCGCTGCGGCTGGCGCTTGCCTGATTGACAAGCTCCGCCCCATTCCCCTACTCTCCCCACACCATCTAAGGGGAAGGAGACTCCACGCCAACTCCATTGCTGCCGCTCGTCCAGGGGACTCTCGACCTGCTGGTCCTGCGCACCCTCGTGCCCGGGGAAATGCACGGGTACGGGATCGCGACCGCCGTCCGTGAGCGGACCGGGGGGGAGCTGAACATCGAGGACGCTGCCCTTTACCAGGCGCTCCACAGGCTGGATCGGCAGGGTCTGATCGAGGCGGAGTGGCGGCCTTCGGAGAACAACCGCCGTGCGCGCTATTACGCGCTGACTGCCGCCGGCCGGAGGCGCCTGCGGGAGGGCACCGTCACGTGGCGGCGTTACTCGCGCGCGGTCGAAGCCGTGCTCGAGGGGAGCTGAGGCGGCGGATGGCCGATCGAAAACGAACGCGGCCTTTCTGGTATCTGCGCCGGCGGCCGGAGGCGGTGGCTTCTGAGGTCGACGATGAGCTGCGCCTCCATCTGGAGATGAAGGTGGAGGAGCTGACTGCCGGCGGGATGCCGGTCGAGGACGCGCGGCGGAAGGCGCTCCGGCAGTTCGGGGACCTCGAGGAGACGCGCCGGTACTGCCGCGGCGAGGACGAAAGGGGAGAGAGACGCATGCAACGCACGCTGTGGCTTCAGGACTTCGGCCAGGACGTCCGCATCGCAGTCCGGAGTCTGCTTCGCGCTCCCGTTCTTGCGCTGGCGATCGTGATGACGGTCGGCCTCGGCATCGGGGCGACCACGGCGATCTTCTGCGCGGTCAACGCGGCCCTGCTTCGACCCCTCCCGTACGCGGACCCCGGGCGGCTGGTGCGGGTCTACACGGATTCGCCTCCGTTCGTGTTCCGGCTGTCGGCGGCGGACTACCTGGCTCTGGAGGCGCAGCAGACGCACTTCCAGAAAGTAGCCGCCTACACGGGCCGCACGCTGACGTTCAGCGACGGGCAGACGTCGGACCTGGTGCAAGGAAAGATGGTGTCGTGGACGTATTTCGACGTGCTCGGGATCCGGCCGTCGCTCGGGCGGAGCTTCACCGAGATGGACGGGCAGCCCGGCAGTCCGCCGGCGGTGATCGTGAGTCACGGTTTCTGGCAACAGCGGCTGGGCGGACGCGCGGACGCGATCGGGCAGGCGGTCCGGCTCGACGGGGCCGAGTACACGCTGGCGGGCGTTCTGTCGCCGAAAGTGGGTCCGCTGGAGCAGCGGATCGAGTGGTTCATCGTCCAGCAGTTCTCGACGCCGCCGCGGCGGGGGCCGTTTCTGTTCACGGTGGTGGCGCGCCTGCGCCCGGGAGCGGATCGGTCGGCCGCGGAGGCGGAGCTGCGCGCGATCAACAAGCGCATCTTCCCGATCTGGAAGAGCTCGTACCAGGACGACA
>JBKJWL010000203.1:0-3400 GCA_046716885.1 Thermoanaerobaculia bacterium
CGAGCGCCGCCCGCTTGTGGCCGCGCGCGACGACGTAGGCGACCTGGCGGACCTTCGGCAGCTTTCCCGCCGCCGTCTGCTCCCGCGCGATCGCTATGCGCACGGGATTCTTCAGGTGCTTCGAGGCGATGGCGACAATGCGGGGCGGGAGGGTCGCGGAGAAGAGCGCCGTCTGCCGGTCCGGCGGCGTCACCGCGAGGATCGCCTCGAGATCCTCCGCGAACCCCATGTCGAGCATCTCGTCGGCCTCGTCGAGGACCAGGGTGCGCACGGCCTCGAGCCGCAGGCTCTTGCGGTTGACGTGGTCGAGCGCCCGCCCGGGAGTCGCGACGACGACGTCGACGCCGCGCTTGAGCGATCGCAGCTGCGAGTCCATCGAGGCTCCGCCGTACACCGGCAACACGCGCACCCCGATGCTCTTGCCGTAGCGGTGGACCGCCTCCGAGAGCTGCATGGCCAGCTCGCGCGTCGGGACCAGGATCAGGGCGACCGGACCGACCGCCTTCGCCGGCTCGGCAGCAATGCCATGCAAAATCGGCAACGCGAAGGCGGCCGTCTTCCCCGTACCGGTCGCCGCCTGCGCCAGAACGTCGCGCCCCTCGAGAAGCGGTGGGATCGCCTCGAGCTGGATCGGCGTGGGCTCCTCGTATCCGAGGGCCGTCAGGGCGGAGAGGAGCCGGGCATCGAGCTCGAGCGACGAGAAGGCAGACGAGTCTTTTGTCGGCACGATCCCCATTCTGACGCAGGGCATCTTCGTTTTTGAGTTCCGTCGGGAACCGGGGTGCGACCCAAGCGCGTGGGTATGATCTATAGTATGATCATACTCATGTCAGCAACCCGAATAACCGTCACGCTGCCCCCCGAGCTCGTCGAAGAGATAGACCGTCGCGAGCGCAACCGCAGTCGCTTCGTCCTGGATGCCGTGCGCCGAGAGGTCCAACGTCGGCGACGCGAGGAAGTGCGCCGCTCGCTCGCCAGCCCGCATCCAGAGTCGAGCTTGCTTACGGACGCCGGTCTCGAGGAATGGGGAACCCGTGGGCACCGCGGCGACTCCTCGGAGCTCTTGGATCCCGGGGAGGGAAAGCCCGTTCGTTGGATCCAGGGGCGCGGCTGGGTGGACGCGAAGCGGTGAAGGTCGAGAGGGGAACCGTCGTGCTCGTGGGACTCGATCCGACTCGAGGGCACGAACAGCGTGGCACACGGCCATGCGTGATCGTCAGCGATGCGGACGTCACGACCGACCTGCGCTTCTCCCTCGTCGCCGTAGTCCCTGTCAGCGCCACGGCGGGCGAGGGAGCGTTCTACCCACCGCTTGCGCCGGGCCGGAGCGGGCTGCGAAAGGTTTCGTACGCCTTGGTCGATGAGATCCGGTCGGTCGACAAGCGCCGCATCACGCGCGTATTCGGCAAGCTTTCTGCCGACGAGACTGCGGCGATCGATGAAGGTCTTCGCCTGTTCCTCGGACTCGGATAGTCGCCCAGCAGCGCGAGCCGCGAGAAGCGACGTGGGAATCACTCCTCCAGAATCGCCTCGGCGTCGAGCGTGAGGTCGACGTCGTCGCTGACGACCAGACCGCCTCGGTCCATGACGTCGTTCCAGTTGACGCCAAAGTCCTTGCGGTTGATCCGAGCCGTGGCGAGGAAACCCGCGCGCGTCTTGGGCCCCTTGTCCACGCCGTCCTCCCACCAGGGAGTCTTCCATTGGCCCAGATAGCGGACGTCGAGCGTCACCGGCCGGGTGACGCCGCGGATCGTGAGCTCCCCCGGCAGCTTGCCCTCGTTGGCCCCGACGAGCTCGACGCCCTTCCCTCGGAAGGCGATCGTCGGATGGTTCTCCACGTCCAGGAAGTCCGCGCTTCGCAGGTGGTCGTCGCGGGTGGGCTCTCCGGTCCAGAGGCCGCGGGCATCGATCGTCACCTCGACCGACGCCGCCGAAGGATTCTCGGGATCGAAGTCGAGCGTGCCGTGGACGTTCTTGAAATGCCCCCGGACAGAGGTCACCATCATGTGGCGCGCGGAGAACTCCGCCGCCGTGTGCCCGGGCTCGAAAGACCATTTCGGCATGGGCGCCTCCCTCTCAGCCGACGATGCAACGCGCCAGCTTGGAGCATTCTCGCCTGGAAACGTATTCCCTTCTCCGAAAGCCTCAGGGTCGGCTCGCAGCACGCTAGATCCCTCGTCGCTATGCTCCCGTGATGAACGCAAAGACCGCCGTGCAGCCGCGCTCCGCTCTCTCAGGTCAGCTTGATCTTCATCCTCGACCCGCAAGCTTCGGCCCATCTGCGGACAAAGCCGACGGTTGGATTGCTTTCCCAGCGCTCCGCCTGCGCGACCGCTTGTTGGGAGCAACCCAAGCGGCGCGCCAGCTCTGCCTGAGTTAATCTCGCCCCTTCCCGGGCTACGCGCAGCAGGTATCCAACCGGTTCGAGCTCCCATGGCGGCAGCTTTCCCCAAGCGCGAAGCGCCTTCCATTCCGCAAACCGCCGCGGCCGACGGCGCAGCAGGCCTTTCGGCAGGTCCGCCAGGATTGGACGGGCCGGTCCAACGTAGCGCTTCAAGGGGTTGCCCATCTTTCCAAGTCCTCGGCTGACGGCGTGCGCGCACCCGACTTGAGACAATATATATATTGTACTACGCGAAACAAACCGAAACCCTTCCGGCCGCCTACTCGCTGCGCAGCAGCGCCGCCGGCGGCACGCGCGTCCCGCGGATGGCCGGTATGAGGCAGGCACACAGGGCCACGGCGAGGAGGAGAGCCCCGACTCCGGAGAGAACGAACGGGTCGGCCGGCCTTACGCCAAACAGAAGGCTCGCCGTCAATCGCGTCAGGCCGAGCGAGACGAGCAGCCCCGCGGCCACCCCCAGCGCGACGACCTTCATCCCGTTGCCAACGAGCAGGCGCAGCACTCCGAACACGCTGCTGCCGAGCGCCATGCGGATGCTGATGTCCTTGGATTGCTGCTGAACGAAGTACGCCATGACTCCATAAATCCCGAACACCGCGAGCGCGAGGGCCGTCAGGGCGAAGCCTCCGACGAGGATGGCCAGGGACCGCGGCTGCCCGAGCGACTGCGTTACGAGCTCGTCGATCGTCGCGACACCGGACAGTGCGGCGCCCGGCTCGAGCTCGCGCATGCGCTGGCGAATTCCTGGCAGCACGGCCCCCGGATCGATCTTCGTCCGCACGAGGACTTGCCGGATCCCCGACGGTCCCCCCATCGGCGAGTAGACCGTGCCGTCGTCGGGAGCATCCAGCCCCACGTACTTCACGTTTCTCACGACGCCGACCACGCTGGTCCACGGGCACTCCGTGCAGCCCCCTTCGCGGAACCGCTTCCCGAGCGCGCTCTCGTTGGGAAAGAAACGCCGCGCCCATGCGCGATCCACCACGACGGTCTCGA
>JBKJWL010000204.1:0-4516 GCA_046716885.1 Thermoanaerobaculia bacterium
AGATGGAGGTCTGGGCACTGGAAGCCTACGGGGCCGCGTTCACGCTGCAGGAGCTTTTGACCGTGAAGTCGGACGACGTGGAAGGGCGCTCTCAGACCTACGAGGCGATCGTCAAGGGCGAGGTCCCTGCCGAGCCGGGCCTGCCGGAGTCGTTCAACGTCCTCGTGCGCGAGCTGCAGTCCCTGTGCCTGGACGTGGAGCTGATCAAGCGATGACTTTGATCTTCTCTACGGAATTGGCGGTCGGTGGTGCGTTTTCACCATGGGATGGTGATCAGCGGCCGCTTGCTCTCGTCGGCGCCGTCGAGGCGCCGCTCACATTGTCTGTCTCACTAGGTCGCGATGAACGATCGATGAGAAGGAGCGACTAAATTGGAAACGCTCGCTTTTGCCAACCGGCCGACGACCCTGAAGGACTTCAACGCGATCAAAATCTCTCTGGCGTCGCCCGAGAAGATCCGGTCGTGGTCCTACGGCGAGGTCACGAAGCCCGAGACGATCAACTACCGCACCTTCAAGCCGGAGAGGGACGGGCTCTTCTGCGCGAAGATCTTCGGCCCCATCACCGACTGGGAGTGCCTCTGCGGCAAGTACAAGCGCATGAAGCACCGCGGCGTCGTGTGCGACAAGTGCGGCGTCGAGGTCACGAAGTCCAAGGTGCGGCGCGAGCGCATGGGCCACATCGAGCTGGCCTCGCCCGTGTCTCACGTGTGGTTCTTCAAGGGCCTCCCGTCCCGCATCGGCCACCTGCTCGACATTTCGCTGCGCGACCTCGAGAGGATCCTCTACTTCGAGTCCTACGTCGTCGTCGACCCGGGCGACACGGACCTGAAGGAGAAGGAGCTGCTCTCCGAGGAGCGGTTCCGCCAGATGCGCCAGGAGCTCGGGGACGTGTTCGTCGCCCGGATGGGCGCCGGCGCGATCAAAGAACTGCTGCAGCGGGTCGACGTCGACATGCTCGCGGAAGAGCTCCGCATGATCATGAAGACCGAGACCTCGCAGATCAAGCGACAGAAGGCCGCCAAGCGCCTGAAGGTGTGCGACGCCTTCCGCCGCTCCGGGCACCGGCCCGAGTGGATGATCCTCGACGTCATCCCGGTCATTCCGCCGGAGCTGCGCCCCCTCGTGCCGCTGGACGGCGGCCGATTCGCGACCTCCGACTTGAACGACCTCTACCGCCGCGTCATCAACCGGAACAACCGGTTGAAGAAGCTGCTGGAACTGCGCGCGCCCGAAGTCATCGTGCGCAACGAGAAACGGATGCTCCAGGAGGCCGTGGACGCGCTCTTCGACAACGGGCGCCGCGGCCGCGTCCTGAAGGGATCGAACAACCGCCCGCTGAAGTCCCTCTCCGACACGCTCAAGGGCAAGCAGGGCCGCTTCCGGCAGAACCTGCTCGGCAAGCGCGTCGACTACTCAGGCCGCTCGGTCGTCGTCGTCGGTCCGGAGCTGAAGCTGCACCAGGCGGGGCTGCCCAAGAAGATGGCCGTCGAGCTCTTCAAGCCGTTCATTTACAACCGGCTCGAAAAGAAGGGCCTCGCTCCGACGATCAAGGCCGCCAAGGAGCTCGTCGAGTCCGGCGTCACGGAGGTCTGGGATGCTCTCGAGGAGGTCATCCGCGACCACGCGGTGCTCCTGAACCGCGCGCCGACGCTTCACCGCCTCGGTATCCAGGCGTTCCAGCCGGTCCTCGTCGAGGGCAAGGCCATCAAGATTCACCCGCTCGTCTGCCCGGCCTTCAACGCCGACTTCGACGGCGACCAGATGGCCGTCCACGTCCCGCTGTCGCCCAAGGCCCAGGTCGAGGCGGAGCTCCTGATGCTCTCCTCGAACAACATCCTGTCGCCGGCCTCGGGCCGGCCCCTCGCGGTACCGTCGCAGGACCTGGTCCTCGGCATCTACTACCTGACAAAGTCCCGCTCGAACTCCCGCGGCGAGGGCCGGATCTTCTCGGACTTCGACGAGGTCATTCTCGCCTACGAGCAGGGCGACTTGACGACGCACACGCCCATCCGCGTGCGGTACTCGGGCAAATACATGGACCTGACGACGCAGTACAACGACCAGGACATCTCTCACGCCGAGGTGCAGGACATCGAGCGCACGTTGATCGACACCACCGTCGGCCGCGTGATCTTCAACCGCGCCCTGCCGGAGGTCGTGCCCTTCATCAACGGCAACCTCAAAAAGCGGGGCCTCACGGACTTCGTCAGCTACGTCTACCTGACTTTCGGCGAGAACATGACGGTCCGGATGCTCGACGACCTGAAAGACCTCGGCTTCGCCGCGGCGACGCGGGCCGGCATTTCGATCGGCGTGGACGACATGGTCATCCCGGCCAAGAAGGAAGAGCTGCTGGCCGCCGCCCGCCGGGAGGTCGTGGAGGTCGAGGCGCAGCGCAACTCCGGCGTCATCACCGCCGGCGAGCGCCACAACAAGATCATCGACATCTGGCACCGGACCACGGAGGCCATCTCGGACGAAATGTTCCGCGAGATGAAGAAGACCGATCAGGTCGGCGGCGATTTCAACCCGATCTACATCATGGCGGACTCGGGCGCCCGCGGCTCCAAGGAGCAGGTGCGTCAGCTCGCCGGCATGCGCGGCCTGATGTCGAAGCCCTCGGGCGAAATCATCGAGACGCCGATCACGGCCAACTTCCGCGAAGGTCTCTCGGTGCTCCAGTACTTCATTTCGACGCACGGCGCGCGCAAGGGTCTCGCCGACACGGCGCTGAAGACGGCCGACTCGGGTTACCTGACGCGGCGGCTCGTGGACGTGGCCCAGGACGTCATTGTGATTCAGGAAGATTGCGGCACGTCCGACGGCATCACGGTGTCGGCGATCATGGAAGGCGGCGACACGCTCGAGCCGCTCCGCGACCGCATCGTCGGCCGCGTCTGCCAGGAGGACATCTTCGACCCGCTTTCGGAGGAGAGGATCATCGGCATCGGAGACGAGATCACCGAAGACCTCGCCTCCCGCGTCCAGGAGGCGGGCATCGAGCGGGTCAAGATCCGCTCGGTCCTGACCTGCGAGACCAAGCGAGGCGTCTGCCGGCTCTGCTACGGCCGCATGCTCGCTTCGGGCAAGATGGTCGAGATCGGCGAGGCCTGCGGCGTCATCGCGGCGCAGTCGATCGGCGAGCCCGGAACCCAGCTCACCATGCGCACGTTCCACTACGGCGGCACGGCGTCCCGCGTCACCGAACAGTCCAAGCACACGGCCAAGAACCCGGGCACCGTCCGGTTCCTCTCGATCGCGACGGTCCAGCGCAAAGACGGCAACCTCGTCGTGGTCAACCGCAACGGCAAGATCACGATCGTGGACAACAAGGGTCGTGAAAAGGAGCGCTATTCGGTCGTCTACGGCTCGACGATCAAGGTCACCGACGCCCAGGAGGTCGTGCCGGGGCAGGAGCTCGTCGAGTGGGACCCGTTCACCTCGGCGATCCTGACGGAGATCGGCGGGAGCGTGGAGTTCCGCGACATCGTGGAGGGGGAGAACCTCCGCGAGGAAACCGACCGCGTCACGGGCCTCGCCCAGAACATCATCGTCGAGACGGTCGGCGCCGAGAAGCGCTCGCCGCAAGTCATCGTCCGGGGCAAGTCGTCGGCCGAGAGGAAGTACCTGCTCCCCATCGGCTCGCACCTGATGGTCGCGGACAAGCAGGGGGTCAGCCCGGGCGACGTGCTGGCCAAGATCCCCCGCGAGACGACCAAGACCAAGGACATCACGGGCGGTCTCCCGCGCATCGTCGAGCTCTTCGAGGCGCGGCGCCCGAAGGACGCGGCGGTCATCACCGAGATCGATGGCGCCGTCTCTCACGGCCCGATCGCCAAGGGCATGCGCAAGGTCATCATCACGGGCGACGACGGCGAGACGCGCGAGTACCTGATCCCGCGCTACACCCACGTCAACGTGCAGGAGGGCGAGCGCGTGCGGGCGGGCGATCCGCTGATCGACGGGCCGATCAACCCGCACGACATCCTGGCGATCCTCGGCGAGAAGGAGCTGCAGCGGTACCTCGTGGACAAGATCCAGGAGGTCTACCGTTCGCAGAACGTCGCGATCAACGACAAGCACATCGAAGTCATCGTCCGTCAGATGATGCGGAGCGTGAAGATCGAGGACGTGGGCGACACCGACTTCCTGATCGACGAGCAGGTGGACCGTTTCCGGTTCGAAGAGGAGAATGACCGCGTCCTCACGGCCAACGGCCAGCCCGCGACGGCGCGGCCCATGCTCCTCGGCATCACGAAGGCCTCGCTTTCGACGGACTCGTTCATCTCGGCGGCGTCGTTCCAGGAGACCACGCGCGTCCTGACCGAGGCCTCCATCTCCGGGAAGGTCGACAGCCTGCGGGGCCTCAAGGAGAACGTCATCGTCGGCCGCCTCATCCCCGCCGGCACGGGCATGGAGTACTACCGCAACATCGTGCTGGAGCGGGAAGAGATCCCGCAGGTGGAGGAGCCCGCTCTCGAGGACTTCCTCACCGATCCGGCCGAGGAGCTGGC
>JBKJWL010000205.1:0-15726 GCA_046716885.1 Thermoanaerobaculia bacterium
CTTCGTTCAGTTTCTTGACCCGGCCGAACGCCTCCTTGCCGAGAGCCGATTCCTGTACCAGACGTTCGACGTTGATCACGCCGATGCGGATATTCTGAGTGGCCGCCGGAGCCGGCGCCGTGGTCCCCTGAGCCCAGGCGGAGGCCGCGACCAGGGAGGCCACCGCTGTCAAGACAAAACGTATCATTCCAACTCCTTCTTCACGAAAGCGCGGAAGTGTAGCAAATAAGTCGGTGGACACAACAGGCCGGAGTTTTGAGGCATTCCGGGCGGGAAGGCCCCTCAGGAAGACCCCTCAGAACGTCCGCCCGATCGAGAAGTCGAACCCGGACTTTCGCTCCGTGAGGAAGTCGACCGGGAACCCAAACTGATCGATAGGCTGAATCGGGTGCAGGTTGAACGAATAGATGAACCGCAGGGGCGCCTGGAAGATGGGCAGGAAGATCCGGAGCTCCGCGCCTGCCGACGAGCGCACGCGGGTGATGTCGAAGTTCTGGGACTCGTGGTAGTTGTTCCCGAGGTCCACGAAGGCGAGAAGCTTCGCGGGCCCCACCTGCAAGAACTGGAACTCGATGTTCATGACGAAGAACTTGTTGCCGCCGAGGATCCGACCGAACTCGTCCGTGAAGACCTGGTTTATGTCCTTGTGCAGGGGCACCACGGCGCCGACGCGGAAACCGCGCAGGCTCTGCTCTCCGCCCAGCTGGAAGCGTTCGAAGATCGGGATCGAGTCGCCCGAGAGGCCCTTGACGTATCCGGCCTCGAAGTTCAGACCGAGAAGCGCCCGGCGCGGAAAGCGCAACGGAATGTAGAGCGTCGAGCCGAGCCCCGGCTTCAGGAAGGCCGCGCTGCTCCCGAGGTAGCTCGGCGCGTACTGGACGGAGGCGAAGAGGCGGAAGCCGCGAGTCGGATCGAACGGGTCGTTGCGGCTGTCGTACCGGTAGGCCGGCGTCAGCGAGGAGGTGGTGCCCGTCGTCTCGGTGAATTTCTGTGGAGGCGCCGGCTGGCCGGGCGGGACCGGGGCGCTCCTCACGGGGAAGCTCGCCTTGATGTCCTCGTACGCATACAGCAGCGAAACCGAGTCGAAGAGGCCGATCCCCTTCCCGTAGAACGCGGAACCGCCCTGCCGGCTCTCGTCGATCGAGAGGTAGTTCACGCGCCGGCGGAAGAGCGACAACCCGACCGACTGGTTGCGGTCCATGAACCAGGGCACGGTGTAGGAAAGGTCGAAGTAGTTGGAGACCTTGCCGAGCTGGGCCGAGGCGCCGATGATCTCGCCGCGGCCCAGGAAGTTGCGGGTCTGGAAAGAGAACTGCCCGAAGAACCCGTCGAAGCCGGAGTACCCGGCTCCGAACTGGATCTCGTTGCGCGAGGTCTCCTGCCCCTTGATGACGATGTCGACCTTCTTCTCTTCCGGCCGCACGCCGAACTGGGGCTCCTCCGTCATCTTGAAGTACCCGAGCTGCTGGATCTTGGTGACGCTCTTCTTGACCGCCTCCATGTCCAGCACGTCGCCCTCGTCTATCGCGAATTCCCGCCGGATCACCTTGTCCCGCGTCTGGGTGTTCCCCTGCACCTCCAGGCGTCCCAGGTAGAACTTCTCGCCTTCGAAGATCCTCAGGTCGAGATCCACCTTGTGATCGCCGATTTCCTTGAACTGGGGATCCGCGAACCAGTAGATGAAGCCCCGCGACTTGTACATCGTCTCCATCGCCGAGAGCGCCTCGACGAGCCGGTCGCGGTTCAGCACGGAGCCCGGGGGCAGCTCCCAGAACCGCTTCTTCAGGACCTCGATCGGGAACACCGTCGGCACACCGGTCTCCGTCGGCTGCCCGTTCTGCTGGACGGCCGTGACGTGGATCTCGTTCGTGTAGAACTTGTCGCCCTCCACGATCGGGAGCGTGATCCTGACCCGCCGCTTGATCTTCTTCGGTTCCTTCTTCGGATCCACCACATAGACGTCGAGAGTGGGGTCCTTGACCACCACGTTCTTGTACCCGCCGGCCTGGTACACGGCCTTGATGCCCTCTACGTCCGCCTCATAGTTGGCCTGGCTGTACACTGTGTTATCGGACAGGATCCGCCAGAAGGTCGCCACCTTCGTCTTTTTCATCGCGTTGCGAAGCGTCTGCGCCGAGACCGCGGTATTTCCCGTGAACGTGATCGACTCGATCTTGACCTTGTCCCCCTCGTCGATCGCGAAGACGACCTTCTTCTCGGTCTTCGACAGGTCCTCGATCCGGTAGTCCACCGTCGCGCTGCGGAACCCCTGCGCCATATACATCTCCGCGATCGCAGAGCGCTGACGGGCGATGTCCCGGAGTGAGAGCGGCGCCCCCGCCTTCACCTCGATCTTGTTCTCCTTCAAGAGGTCCTTGATCTGCGTCGTGGACAGCTTCTTGTTGCCCGTGAACTCGACTTCCTTGATGATCGGCCGCTCCTCGATCGTGACCACCAGGGTCACGCCGGCCCCGGCACGTTCCGCCTCGATCCGCACGTTCTCGAGCAGGCCGACGTCCCAGAGCTTGTGGAAGTTGGCTCGAATCGTCTCGGGATCGTACGGGTCCCCGACCTTGACCCCCAGGTAGTGGGCGATGGTGTCCGGCGACACGGTCTGGTAGCCCACGACTCGAATTCCGACGATGGTCTCGCCGGTCAAAGCCGTCTTGGGCGCCGCCTCGACGGCCGCCGGGGCCGGTACGGGCGTCGGCACGGGCTCCTGCCCGGTTAGCGTTCCAAAGGAGAGCGTCACCGCGGCGAGAACCGCGGTCCCGAAGGACCCTCTGCGCAACGGCTCAGTGCCCCTGTGGGATCGGCTCGATCTCGCGCGCCGTGACACGCAGTCCTTCGGGCCCGACGCGAACCTCGATCACGTCCAGCCGCTCCTCGCGGGCCGCGATCAGCAGCTCGGACACCGGGTCTTCGACGTGCTTCTGGATCGCGCGCCGCAGCGGACGAGCGCCCATATTCGGGTCGTCCCCGCTCCGGGCCAGCAGCCACTCGACCGCGGCGTCATCCACGTCGATGACCGCGCCCTTGGAGGCGATCGTCGTGTTCACGTCGTCGATCAGCAGGCGGCAGATCCTGGCGAGCTCGACTTGCCCGAGAGGGTGGAAGACGATGATGTCGTCGATCCGGTTGATGAACTCGGGCGAGAAGTCCCGCCGGAGCTCCTTCAAGACCAGGTCCTCGATCTCCTTGTTGCTCTGCGCTTCCCGCGAGCCGCCGAAGCCGACGCGGGTCCGGTTGACGAGGTGCTTGGTCCCGATGTTGGACGTCATGATGATGAGCGTGTTCTTGAAGTCCACGAGGTTGCCGTAGGCATCCGTCAGAATGCCGTCCTCCAGGATCTGCAGAAGGAGATTGGCGATGTCCGGGTGGGCCTTCTCGATCTCGTCGAAGAGGATGACGCTGTACGGGTTGCGCCGGATTCGCTCCGTCAGCTGCCCGCCCTCCTCGTGGCCGACGTAGCCCGGAGGCGAGCCGATGAGCCTGGAGACCGCGTGCTTCTCCATGTATTCGGACATGTCGAAGCGCACCAGCGACCGCTGGTTCTCAAAGAGGAACTCGGCCAGACGCCGCGCGACCTCCGTCTTCCCGACGCCGGAGGGCCCCAGGAAGATAAAGGAGCCCATCGGCCGGTTTGGATTGGTCACGCCCAGGCGCGAGCGCCGGATCGCCTTGGACACGGCGATGATCGCGACCTCCTGGCCGACGATGCGGAGGCGCAGGGCGTCCTCCATGTGGAGCAGCTTCTCGGCCTCTTCCATCTCGAGCGAGGCCACCGGGATCCCCGTCCAGGAGGAGATGATCTCTTCGATGTCACGGCGCGTGACCTCCTGGGTGGCGTCGCTGCGCTCGGCGGACTGGGTCTTGGCGCGCTCGATCTCCTCCTTCAGCTCGATCTCCCGCTCCCGGAGGAACACGGCCTTCTCGAAGTCCTTGTCGGAAATCGCCTTCTTCATCTCCTTGACGATCTGCCGGATCTCGAGCTCGAGCTTGCGTAGGTTCTGTGTGTCCGCCACGCGCTTCAACTTCACCTTGGCGCCCGCCTCGTCGAGGATGTCGATCGCCTTGTCCGGGAAGAAGCGGTCGGTGATGTAGCGGTTGGACTGGTAGACAGCCGTCTTGATGGCCTCGGCGGAATAGTGGACTTTGTGGAACTGCTCGTATCGCTCCTTGACGCCCTCGAGGATCTCGAAGGTCTCGTTCTCCGACGGGGCCGTGACGTGGATCGCCTGGAAGCGGCGCAGGAGGCTGCGGTCCTTTTCGACGTATTTGCGGTACTCCTTCAGCGTCGTGGCGCCGATGCAGGAGACCTCGCCGCGCGAGAGCGCGGGCTTCAGGATGTTCGCGGCGTCCAGCGACCCCTCCGCCGAGCCCGCCCCGATCAGCGAGTGGATCTCGTCGATGAAGATGATGAGGTCCGGGTTCTCGCGCAGCTCGCGGATGATCCCTTTCAGCCGCTCTTCGAACTGCCCGCGGTACTTCGTCCCCGCCACGATGAGCGACAGGTCGAGCGCGAGGATTTTCTTCTGGGCGAGGAAAATCGGCACGGCGCCCTCGACGATGCGGGTGCCGAGGCCCTCGACGATCGCCGTCTTGCCCACGCCCGGCTCGCCGATCAGGATCGGGTTGTTTTTGGTGCGGCGCGAGAGAATCTGGATGATCCGCTCGACCTCTTTGTCCCGGCCGATGAGCGGGTCGAAGGTGCCGGTGCCGGCCAGCTGCGTCAGGTCGCGGCTGTACTCGGCCAGGAACGGAAGCTCCTTTTTCTGCTTCGAGACCTCCCGCTCCTTGATGAGCGAGATCGTCTCCTCGCGGACGCCGTAGAGGTTGAACCCGCGCGCCGTCAGGAGCCGTCCTGCGACACAGCCGTCGACCCGGAGGAGACCGATCAGGAGGTGCTCCGTGCCGACGTAGGGGTGCATCATCGACTCGGCCTCGTGTGAGGCATACGCGAGGATCTTCTTGGACTCCTCCGAGAGCGGCAGCTCGGCCGTGGAAGAGATGCGTTCCACGAAGATTCGATCCCCCTCGATCTCCCGGCGAACATCCTCCGGCTTCACGTTGAAGCGGGTGAAGATCTCCTTGATGATGTCCTCGCCTTCCCGAAGGATCCCGAGGAGCAGGTGCTCCGACTCGATCACCTTGGAGCCGAGCTTGGAGGCCTCGTAGCGCGCGAAGAAGAGCGCCCGGCGCGCCTTCTCGTTGTACTTCTCAAACATGGGCGGCGCGGTCAGTCGCGATCGGGGTCAAACTTTTTGCAGCCATGGAGCGTGGATCTCCGAAGTCATCCTCGCTCTGGCAAACCGGGCGACGGAGAGATTCCTTCCCGGGACATCAGAAAAAGTCTATCACAGCGGTTCGCGAGATCGGGGTTGTGCGTGACCAGAATCGTGGTCATTCCCCGCTCGGCGTGCAGCTCGCGGAGCAGGTCGAACACGGCCGCCGACGCGGCGGCGTCGAGATTGCCCGTCGGCTCGTCGGCGAGAAGCAGGCCCGGATTGCGCGCGAGAGCGCGGGCGAGCGCCACGCGCTGCTGCTCCCCTCCCGACAGGGCTCGGGCTCCGTGCGCGCGTCGATCGCCGAGCCCGACGCGCTCGAGAAGCTGCGCCGCGCCGCGCAGGGCCTCTCTGGCCGGGACGCCGGCGATGCGCTCGGGAAAGGCGACGTTCTCCTCGGCGGTGAACTCCGGGAGCAGGTGGTGAAACTGGAACACGAAGCCAATCCTCTCGTTGCGAAAGCGGGCCCTCTCCCGCGCAGGCATCTCCTCGAGCGCCCGGCCGAACACCTCGACACGCCCGGAGTCCGGCCGGTCGATTCCGCCGATCAAGTGGAGCAGCGTCGACTTCCCGACCCCCGAGGGTCCCATGACCGCCGCGAACGCTCCCGACGGAAGCTCGAAGGTGAGGTTCGAGAAGACCGTGACCGGCGCGCCTTCACCGGTGTAGATCTTGGAGAGGTTTTCGGCTCTGACGGCGAGCATGGCTCAACGAGTCGGTCGACTTCTCATCGCGACAGCCGTATCGCTTCACCCGGCGCCAGGCGCGCGGCGGCGCGCGCCGGCAGCACGGCGGCCGCCAGGGCCGTCACGAGGGCGAAGGCAGCGACGAGGGCGACCTCGCGCGGGTGGACGGCGAAGGGAACGTGCGTCAGCAGGTAGACGTCGGACGGGAGCGGGACGAGGCGGAAGCGGTCCGCGGCGACCGAGAGCCCGACGCCAACGAACACGCCGGCGGCCGTCCCGATCACTCCGATCACGCCGCCGAGCGTCAGGTAGATGCGGAGCAGAGCGGCGGGAGGCGCGCCGAGAGACGTGAAGATGCCGAGGTCCCGTTTCTTCTCGACGACCGTCAGCGCGATGTTCGACACGATATTCAGCGCGGCGACGAAGATCACGAGCGCGACCGTCACGAAGATGACGACTTTCTCAAGGCGCAGCGCGAAGGCGAGCGGGGCGTTGAGCTCCCTCCAGGTCTCGACCCGGTAGCCCGGCCCGAGGGCGGCGCGGGCGGCTCTCGCGGAGGCTTCGACCTCGAGTGGCGCCTTCAGCCGCGCCTCGTACGCGCCGCCCCCGGCCGTGGTCCCCGAGAGCAACCGAGCCGTCTCCTCGGAAACCTCGATCTCGGCCGCCTTCTCGAGGACGCCGGTGCGCCGCACGTCTTCGACCTTCAGTAGCACGGTCACCGGAATGGGCCCGATCGGCGAGAGCCGGAAGCGCGAGGACGTGAGCCGGACGCGATCGCCGGATCCTGTACGCAGCCGTGCCGCGAGCGTCCCGGCGATCCGCGCCAGGGGCTCCGCCGCGGCGCCGGCCGCCGGCAGCGGCCCGTTACGGTAGCGCACAGGCACGAGAGCGGCGCCTTCCGAGTCGGAGGCCCAGGCCCGGCCCTCGATCGCGGGGCTGGCCTCCACCGCTCCCGGGAGCCCGCGCAGGACCCGGGCGACCCGCTCCGCGTCGGGGAGGAGCGCTCCGCGCGCCGGCGAGACTCGCAGGTGCGCGCTCCGGTCCATCATCTGCTGCCGGATCCGGTCCTGAAAGCCCGACAGGAGCGCGAGCGAGACGACCAGGGCGGCCACGCCGACCGCGAGCCCCACAATCGAGATCGCCGCGATCAGCGCCACGTGCGCCCGGCTCCGCGAGGCGGCGAGGTAACGCAGCGCAACGAACGTCTCGAATCTCATGCGAACCTCTCGGATCTACTTGCGCTCCGGTCGGAGCAACGGAAACAGGATGACGTCCCGGATCGAATGCCGGTCCGTCAGGAGCATCGCGAGGCGGTCGATGCCGATCCCCTCGCCCGCCGTCGGCGGCATACCGTGCTCGAGCGCCTCCACGTAGTCCTCGTCGTAGGGAGCCGCCTCCATGTCCCCCCCGGCCCGCTCCTCGGCCTGGCGCCGGAAGCGGGTCGACTGCTCGGCGGGGTCGTTCAACTCGGAGAAACCGTTGGCGATCTCCATGCCGCCGGCGTACAGCTCGAAGCGGTCCGCCCACTCGGGGTCCTCCGGCTTCTGGCGCGAGAGGGGCGAGATCTCGGTCGGAAACTCGTGGAGGAAGGTTGGCTGCACGAGCTTCGCCTCGGCGACCGCCTCGAAGAGCTCCGCCAGAAGTTTGCCCTTCCTGCCGCGAAACCGCTCCGGTTTCTCGACCCCGAAGCGGGCGGCCGCCGCGGTCAGCTTCTCCTCCGAGGCGAGATCCTCCACCGCGATCTCGCCGCGAGCGTCGCCGCGCGAAAACTCCACCACCGCTTCGCGCATCGTCAGGCGGCGGAAGGGCGGCGTCCAGTCGATGACGTCCTCCCCCCACGGCGTCCTCGGGCCTCCCTCGACCTCGCGGGCGAGGCCCGAGAGCATCTCCTCGGAGAGCCGCATGAGGTCCTCGCCCTGCGCGTACGCCTGGTAGAACTCCAGCATCGTGAACTCGGGGTTGTGCTGGGTCGAGATCCCCTCGTTGCGGAAGTTCCGGTTGATCTCGTAAACCTTTGGCATGCCGCCGACGACCAGCCGCTTCAGGTAGAGCTCGGGCGCGATCCGGAGATACAGGTCCATGTCGAGCGTGTTGTGGTGGGTCACGAAGGGCCGAGCCACGGCGCCGCCCGCGAGCGGCTGCATCATCGGGGTCTCGACCTCCAGGTACCCGCGCGCGTCGAGAAAACTCCGGAGGAACCGGACGATCGCCGCCCGCCGCTCGAAGACCTCGCGCGACTCGGGATTGACCGCCAGGTCCAGATAGCGCTGGCGATACCGGCGCTCGACGTCCTTGAGGCCATGCCACTTTTCCGGCAGCGGGCGAAAGGACTTGGCGAGGAAGGTCAGGGTCCGGGCTTTGACCGACAGCTCTCCCGTGCGGGTCTTGAATACCTCGCCCTCGACACCCAGCCAGTCGCCGAGGTCGAGGGACTCGTAGAGCTGGAAGGCTGAGTCGCCGACCGCATCGCGCCGCAGGTAAACCTGGAGACGGGAGCGCCCGTCGGAGAGATCGAGGAACCCGGCCTTACCCGCGGTCCGCAGCGCGAGCACCCGCCCGGCCGTCGTCACCGGAATCTTCCGCGCCTCCAGCGCCTCGGCCGACTCGCCCCGATGGCGCTCTACGATCTCCGAGGCCGTTTCGGTGATCGGGAAAGAGACCGGCCAGAGCGGATACCCGAGATCCCGGACGCGCTTCGAGTTCTCGCGCCGGTTTCGCCGCAGGTCGCTCTCGGACTCCGCGCCGGCCTCCGGGCTCGTTGGATCTCCCGGTCCGCTCATCGACGGGAGTATATGAGTCGGCAGAACGGAGTCGGGAGAGGTCAGTCCCGCGTCTCGCGCCGATCGCTCCGCGGAGAGTCCTGCATGAGCCAGAGGTCGGCGGTCGCCCGCAGGAGACGAAAGCGCGTCCGGGTCCAGGAGCGGATCTCTTCGGAGGAGCTGACGGCCTCGGATTCGTCGATCACGCTCGAGAGCGCCGTGTCGAGAGCCGGTACCCGGCCGAGCGTAGCCCGCGCGGCCCGCAGGGTTTCCGCCGCAGAGTTCAGCGGGGCTCCCGCGCGCAGCGTCTCGGTCTCCTCTTCCGCCTTTCGGCGCAGCGCGACGGCTCGCAGCAGCGTCCGGTCGCGCTCGGTCGGCGCCTGCCCCTGCGCGGCCACCGCGTGGCGCGCGGCCTTCAGCTCCCACGGCTCGAGCCTCAGCGTGTCGAGGCCGGCGATATCGGTCCGCAGCGGGCCGGTCCCGTCGTCGTAGAGCTCCACGGCCGCCAGAACGCGGTCGATCAGGGGCTTCCAGAACGACTCGTCGGTCGATTCCGACTCGACTTCCTCGACGAGCTCCAGCACCTCGTCGATATCTTCCGCCGCGAGCCCCGACAGCTCGAAGCGCCCGAGGACCTGGCCGATCGCCTCCTTGAGCTCCACGACCTGATGCGCCTTCACGTTGCTCTCCCGAGTCTGCCGCTCGTAGCGCATCCGCGACTCGTGGAAGTTCTTGAACTCCTCGGCCGTCGGCACCTCGAGGCCGCCGCGCGTCAGCTCCTTCTCGAGGTCGCCGATGCGCTCGGTCGCCTCCTCCAGCCGCTGCTCCTCGCGCTCGTAGAGCCGATGAAACACCGAGCGCGTGCGCAGGTTGCAGGTGACAACCGCCGCGAGCACCTCGGGGTTGGCGAGGCCGCTCGCCACGCGGCGCTTGAGCGTTCGCACGTTGTTCAGGAGGCGCGCCGTGACCAGGTCCTCGAACTCCTGCGCCCGCGTCATGTCGGCCGCGAGGTCGTCGAACGCCCGCACGATAGTCGGCGCCGTGGTCGCGTCGAGCCTCGGCCAGACGGAGGTCGCCGTGGCCGACTCGAAGAACTTCCGCATGTCCGGACGCGGGCGGGCCGGCTCCTCGGTCGACTGGCCGGCCGCGACGACGGTAGCCAGGAAATCGACCTTGTCGATCACGTCTTCGTCGACGTCGGGCTGCGAGAAGTAGAAGCGCAGCAGGTGAAAGGCGATCTTCTCGTCCTGGGGCTGCACCTTCTCGAAGAAGCGGCGCACGTAGGAGGGAGAGATGAGCCGGTCGGCCTCGCGAAGCTTCTTCGAGAAAGCGTCGAGCCGCTCGGCGAGCTCGCGGATCCGCGGCGCAACCTTCTCCGGGGAGGTCGTGTCGATCGCGCCCGAGACCGCCCGGACGTCATCGTAGAGCTTGCCGAAGTCGAGTGTGTAGCCCGGCTCCGAGGAGAAAAAGGTCTTCTGGACCCCCCGCAGGAACTGGTGAAAGGTCCACAGCGCCTTGAACCTCTCGGTAAGGCGAATGTAGTCTTCGTGAAGAAGCTGGATTCGCTCTACGGACATCGTGTTGTTCCGCGGTTCCGATATTCTAGCGCGGAAAACGAGCTCGAGGGCCAAAGGGGCGCACAGGTCTCGGTTTCCGCCGCACAGGCGCGGCGAAGGGACGGGAAAAAGATGAAGTCGATCGCGACGGAAGGCGCCCCCCAGGCCATCGGGCCGTACTCCCAGGCGGTGGCCGAAGGCGGTTTCGTGTTCACCTCGGGGCAGATTCCACTCGATCCCGCGACCGGAGCGCTCGTCGAGGGCGGCATCGAAGCGGGAGTCGAGCGGGTCTTCGACAACCTCGAGGCCGTCTTGAAGGCCGCGGGCGTTTCCTTGAACGACGTCGTGAAGACGACCGTCTACCTGTTGCGGATGTCCGACTTTTCCGCGATGAACGCCGTGTACGCGCGGCGTTTCGGAAGCCACCGTCCCGCCCGTTCGACCGTCGCCGTGGCCGAGCTCCCCAGGGGCGCGTCGGTCGAGATCGACGTCCTCGCGCGGGTCAACGGCTGAGCTCTCAGGGCCAGAGCAGCAGGCCGGCCGCGGCGGCGATCCACCCGAAGACCAGGATGCGGGTTGCGCGGCGGTGCAGCCGGTCGAATCTCGCCCTCCAGGGATCCTCCGGGGCCGCCGTGTCGAACGAGGCCACTTTCATCTGGAAGTACTTGAGGCGGGGCCGGAGGACCATCGCGAGGTAGACGTTGGTGGCGACCGAGAGGAAGATCGCGATCGCGGCGGCGACCGAGTGTCCGGCGAGCCCACCGCCCCGTTCCAGGTTGACGAAGACTCCCAGCACGAGGATCAGGGACAACACCTGCTTGACGGCCTCGAAACGCCGCAGGATCTCGCCAAAGACGCTTCCGGCCAGGTCCCGCGACGCGATCTGGCGGAAGATCACCGGAGCCGCCAGCGCAATCACGAGCGTACCGCCGACCCACAGGGCCAGCGACAGGCGGATCGCGAGGCTGGGGAGGTCCAACGACCGGTCAGTCTAGCGCGAGGGTCGGTCACGTTGCGGGCTAAGATCCAGGGCGAGATGGACCCGGAGCTCGCCGACGCCCTCGACGACCTGATCCTCGGCCGCGGAGTCGCCCGCGGGCGGCACAGCCTTCGGCACCGGGGGCGCCTTGTTGCGTCCGAGTTCGAGGAGCGGCTGCGGTCCAACGGCTTCTCGCCGCTGACCGTGCGCGAGGCACCGATCGAGGCAGGAGAGAAGATCCCGGCCTTCTACCTGCACGGCGACACGGCCGATTTCGGGTACATCCGCTGGGAGATCTTCACGCCGCGGAGCCGGCGCAAGCTCTTCGCCTCCGAGTATCGCCGGCCCGACAACCAGGAGTGGGCCGTGCAGCTCCCTCTCTCGTGGCCGGAGCCGGTCTGGGCGAACCCGTCCCGGCGGGAACGGCACGACGTGGACACCGTCGTGGCGGTGAACCCTTGAGCGCGCTCCTGGTCGAAACGTTTCCGGTCGGGCCGCTGCAGTGCAACTGCACCATCCTGGCGGACGAGACCTCCGGCGAGGCCGTCGTCATCGACCCCGGCGACGAGCCGGACCGGATCCTCAAAGCGCTCGCGGCGATGAAGGCGCGGCCGGTCGCCCTGCTCCACACGCACGCGCACCTGGACCACATCACGGGCTCGCGGGTCGTGAAGGAAGCGACCGGCGCTCCCATCCGCCTTCATGCCGCGGACCTTCCGCTCTACGACGCGCTGCCGGACCAGGCGGCCTTCTTCGGGCTGCGCGCCGAGGCGCCGTTGCCGCCCGACGCGTCGTTCTCCGACGAGGACACGATCCGTTTCGGGCGCTACGCGTTGCGCGCGATCCACACGCCCGGGCACACCCCCGGCTCGACCTGCTTCGAGCTCCAGGGGGACCGCCCGGTCCTCTTTTCCGGCGACACGCTGTTCCGTCGGTCGATCGGCCGGACCGACCTGTGGGGAGGCGACACGGAGACGATCCTCGCCTCGATCCGCGAGAAGCTCTTCGCGCTTCCGGGCGACGTCCCGGTTGTCTGCGGCCACGGCCCGGGCACGACCATCGAAGAGGAGAAGCGGCTCAACCCGTTTGCGGCTCTCTAGCAAACGGTTGACCCTCGGGTTCTTCCACGGCACGCCCGGCCCGTTATAATCAGCGTCCATGAGGTTGACGCTCCCGGACCAGTCCAGGCTCGTCGCCGCCTTCTGGCAGGACGCCCCCTCGGTTTGTCCCTCGCACGAGATCCCCATGCGCACCTTCTTCGTCGACCGCGTTTACAAGCCGCAGGTCGTGATGGTGTGCCCGAAGGGCGAGATGTTCCGCTTCGGCCAGAAGCCCAAGCAGATCCAGTTTTCGCGCTCCCATCTGAAGACGATGGCCAAGGACGCCCAGGAGCGCGAGTTTCCGGCCTGCCCCCAGGATTTCGAGCCGCTGTTCGTCTACCGGACTCCGGCCGTTTTCCTGCCTCAGGGGTGGGACTACGGTTTCATCTGCCCCAACTGCCTGTCCTACGGCGAGTGGATCGAGACCGGCCGCGAGGAGGACGAGGTCGTGGCCGCCGCCAAGCCGACGAAGGAAGCGCCCGCCTTTCACGACGAGACGATCCCCTTGCCCAAGCGCATGGAGATGGCGACGGGTGGCGACCTGGCTCTCAAGCTCTACGCCGCGATGGCGCAGACGGATTGCACGGCCTGCGGCTACGACTGCGAAGGCTACGCGGCCGCGCTCGCGTCGGGCAAGGAGAAGGACCCGAACCTGTGCGTGCCGGGCAAAGAAGAGACCGCGAAGGTTGTCCACGATCTCCTCAAGGGGACGGGGCTCCCCGCCGCCTCGGCGTAGCGCCCCTCACCCTCCCCCCTCCACCGGGCCCGCCGCCGGCGCCGCTTCCGAGTCGGTCGCGCGCCGCTCGGCGCCCCGGATCGGCAGGCTGAAGGTGAAGCAGCTTCCCTGCTCGACGACACTCGAGGCCCAGATGGCTCCGCCGTGCAGCTCCACGAGCGAGCGCGCGAGCGCGAGGCCGATTCCCATTCCCGCGTGGCCGCGCGTGGCCGAGCCGTCCACCTGGCGGAAGCGCTCGAACACGTGCGCCAGCTCGCTCTCGGAGATGCCGATGCCGTCGTCCTCCACGCTCACGAGGTAGCGCTCCGGTTCGCGGTCCACGCGCACGACGACCCGCCCGTGCTGGGGCGTGAACTGGATCGCGTTGGCGAGCAGGTTCCAGAGGATCTGCTGGAGCCGCAGGCCGTCGGCCTGCACCAGCGGCATTGGCTCCGGAAGGGGCGCGAGGATCAGCCCGACGCCGCGCGCCTCCGCCATCATGCGCACCGTGTCGAGCGAGCGCTGGATCACCTCCGGCAGCGAGACCGACTTGCGATCGACTGTGAGCGCGCCACGGTCGAGGCGCGCGAGGTCCAGCAGGTCGTCGATCAGGGCGAGGAGGACTCGCGCCGACTGGCGGATCTGCCGCAGGCCGCGCTGCAGCGTCTTCTCGTCGACGGTCTGCTCTCCGAAGAGGTCCGTCCATCCCACGATCGCCGTCAGCGGCGTG
Organism: Thermoanaerobaculia bacterium; assembly: GCA_046716885.1. Lineage (GTDB taxonomy): Bacteria > Acidobacteriota > Thermoanaerobaculia > UBA5066 > Gp7-AA6 > DAHUXD01. Next base: position 13,811 of record JBKJWL010000205.1, read on the forward strand.
CGCAGCTCGTGATTCACGTTCTGCAGGAAGTGGTCCTTCAGGCGGTTCGCCCGCCGGAGTTCTTCCACCGTGCCGGCGAGCGTGGTGTAGAGCCGGGCGTTGCGCAGCAGGAGCGACGCCAGGTCCGCAAAGGACGTCATCGCGTCGATCTCCTCCTGGCCAAACCCCTCCGCACGGTTGATCGCCACCGCGACGCCGAGGGTTTCCTCCTCCGTCTTCAGAGGCGCGAACACGGCGTTCTCCGCGCCGACGGTCTTCTGCAGCTCCCGGTTGGCGTACGGATCGAGATCCAGCCCGTTGGAGCAGTACGGCTCGCCGGTTCGGAACACCATCCCGGCGATCGACCGCGCGTCGACCGACACCGTCATCCGCGAGGCCATGTCTTCGGTCAGGTTCCACGCCGGGAGCACGGCTTCGAGCCGGTTCGTGTTGCGGTCGTAGAGGTAGAACCAGACGCGCTCGGCATGGGTGAAGCCCGCGATCGCCTGAGTCGACCGGGCCACGACCTCGTGCAGGTCGGTCGTTCGGTATGCCGAGCGCGAGAACTGGTGCAGCCGGCGCAGGGTTTCTACCCGCCGCGCCACGCGCTTGCCCATGGTGTCGAGGGCCAGAGCGAGTCGGCCGATCTCGTCCGGGGAATCCCGGCCGGCAACCTCGACTGTCCGCCCCCGCCCGATATCCTCGGCGGCGCGCACGAGCTCTTCGACCGGAGCCGAGATGCGTCGGGACGCGATCCCGATGGCGACGAGCACGGCCGGCAGGAGCAGCACGAAGAGAACGAAGACCTCGCGCTTGAGGTTGGAGAAGGAGGCCGGAGGGAAGGCCTGCAGCCCCTCGCCGCGCACGGTCTCGATCGCCTCGCGCGAGAGGCCCTCGTAGAACACCCAACCCATCGGTTCCACCCGCGCCGAAGCGATTCGCAGGCGCCGGCCGTCGACCAGATACTCCTCGCTCGATCGCGGCGCGCCGCGCCCGCGCACTGCGAGAAGCTTGAGCTCGGGCGAGGGCGCCTGCGAGAGCGTCGTGCCGGCCTGGCCGCTCCACCCGAGCACCGCACCCGCCCGCGGCGTCATCAACACGGCGTGTCCGTCGGCGTCCGTCGCGAACCAGAAGTCGCCGGCGGGCTGCCACGGCTCGAGCGCCTCGGCCACGTACCGACGGGCGTCGACTTCCAGCGCGACGACCCCGAGGAGGCGACCACCCGCGCCGCGCACGGGAACGAAGACGCTGGCAAAGCGCGCGTCCGACGAGGTCGACGGCCCGGTGTGTGCGTCGGACCAGACCGCGACATCGCCAGCCGCCGGAGGCGCCTCCGGGAAGCGCGCGACGTGGTTGAACACGAAGCGCTCGAGTTCTTCCCCGGAGCCGCGATTGGGCTGGTGGATTTCGATCCAGGGGGACTGCCGCATCACCCCGGATGCCGTCCAGAGCGCGACGGCCCGCACAGTGGGCCGGCGGCGACGCAGCTCCGCCATCAGCGGCGCGAGCGCTCTCGTGCGCGCCAGGTCCCGCAGCGCCTCGTCCGGGTCCGGCCGCCGCGAGGAGACGAGAGCGACAGAGTCCTGCTCGGGAAACGGTGTCCACAGGTGGCCGTGCGCGTCGGGGAGCGGGAGCAAGGCCTCGGGCGGCGCGTCCGTTTGCGCCGCGGGCTCCTCCAGCGCGATCCGAGCGGCCCCCGCCAGCGCCCAGCCCGCCTCCTCGGCGACGCGCACCCGGCGCGCGATCCACTCCGCACGAAAGCTCGCGTCCTGCGCCACGCGCATCGCCGCCTCCGAAACGCGCAGGCCGGCGACCTGGGCGATCGAGGCCTCCTGGAGATCGGTCAGCCGCTTCTGGATGAGAAAGACGAAGACGCTCGCCGGAATCAGGAAGGCCAGCGAGAACGCCAGCAGCAAGCGCGCGCCGACACTGCGGCG
>JBKJWL010000206.1:0-11075 GCA_046716885.1 Thermoanaerobaculia bacterium
CGGCTACACGGCCTTGGTAATGGGCATGTCGTTGGTCTTCTCCCTGGTATACTCGAACCCGGTGTACTTCGCCATCCCGTATGGTATGGCGATCGCGATCGACGCCAAGGCGGGGCGTATGACCGTCACGGGCGCCGACAAGCAGCGGGTCGGCCAGACGGCCGCCGAGATTCGCCAGCTGCGCGTGCCCGATCCCTACAAGGCCAAGGGCATCAAGTACGCCAACGAGGTCATCCGCCGCAAGGTCGGCAAGGCGGGCGGGAAGTAGCCATGAACACATCGCAGGTACGCACGGAAGCGCGCGGACGGGTCCGCATGCGGATCCGGCAGCGGGTGCGCGGGGAGAAAGAGCGCCCGCGCCTGGCCGTCTTCAAGAGCGGCCGGCACATCTACGCGCAGGTCATCGACGACGGCAGCGGAGCGACTCTGGCGCACGCCTCTTCGCTGGATCCGGGTCTTCGGAAGGAGGCCAAAACCGGCGGCGCCTCCCGGGACTCCGCGGGCAAGGTCGGCGTTCTGGTCGCCGAGCGGGCGAAGAAGGCCGGGGTCACGAAGGTCGTCTTCGACCGCGGCGGCTACCGGTATCACGGCAGGGTCAAGGCCCTCGCCGAGGCGGCCCGGCTGGGCGGCCTGGAGTTCTAGGCATGGGGAGAAGGACGGGGGAAACCGAACGATGAGCAGCAACCGGGGTCCGCGGGCGCCGCGCGAGCGCGAGAAAGAACGCGACGCGCAGGGCCGCGAATTGATCGACCGCGTCGTCTACATCAACCGCGTCACGAAGGTCGTGAAGGGCGGCAAGAACTTCTCGTTCTCGGCGCTGGTCGTCGTAGGAGACGGGCAGGGCCGGGTGGGCTACGGGTCCGGAAAGGCGAAGGAAGTTCCCATGGCCATCAAGAAGGGGATCGAGATGGCCAAGAAGGGGATGAAGCGCATCTCCCTGAAGGGCACGACGATTCCGCACGCGATCATCGGCGCCTTCGGGGCCGGGCGCGTGCTCCTGAAGCCGGCGGCGCCGGGCACCGGGGTGATCGCGGGCGGGCCGGTGCGGGCGGTTCTGGAGTCCGTCGGGATCCAGGACATCCTCACGAAGTCGCTGCGGACGACCAACCCGCACAACGTCATCAAGGCCACGTTCAACGGGCTCCTGCGCCTCAGGAACGAGGAAGAATTCGCGAAGCGCCGCGGCCGCACGGCGGCCGAGGCTCCGGCGGAGGAGAAAGCGTGACCGGGGCCGGGAAGAAGACGAAGAAGGACGGCGGAGATCGCATGACGATCACGCTCGTCCGGAGCGGCATCTGCACGCCGAAGGACCAGAAGGCGACGCTGGTGGGTCTTGGATTTCGCCGCCGCGGCCAGCAGGTCGTGCGAGAGGACTCCCCGGCGATCCGGGGCATGGTCCGCAAGGTCCGCCACCTGGTGGAAGTGACGAAGGGCTAAAGACATGGTCGAAAAGAGAAAGACGACGAAGCCCCCGGCTCGGCGCGTCAAGAAACCCGCCAGACCGGCCAAGGCGGCGCGCAAGGCGTCCGCGAAGACGGCTCGCGCGGCCTCCCTGCCTGCGGCTGCTCCGGCGGGCGCGCGCCCGCCGCGTCCGGTCAATAAAGCCTCGTCGGCGGCCCCGGCGCGGGTGGACGCGCGTCCGCCGGCCACGGGGGTCCATGACCTCGCCCCGGCGCCGGGCGCAACCCACTCCCGCAAGCGCATCGGCCGCGGCCCGGGCAGCGGTCACGGGAAGACCGCGGGCAAGGGCCACAAGGGCCAGAAGTCCCGAACCGGCTACCGCCATCAGCGAGGTTTCGAGGGCGGCCAGATGCCGCTCCACCGCCGGCTCCCCAAGCGCGGCTTCACCAACATCTTTCGCGTCGAGTACGAAATCGTGAACCTGGCCGACCTCGACCGGTTCGAGGCGGGGACGTCGGTCAATCCCGAATCGCTCAGCGCCCTGCGGCTGGCCCGCAAGAACCGGCCGATCAAGATCCTCGGAGACGGCGAAATCAAGAAGGCGCTGACCGTCTCGGCCCACAAATTCTCGGCCTCCGCGAAGGCCCGTATCGAGGCGGCTGGCGGCCGCTGCGAGGTGCTGTCCCGTTGAGCGCGCTCCAGAGCTTCGCCAACATCTTCCACGTGCCGGACCTGCGCAAGCGGGTCTTGTTCACGTTTCTCGTGCTCGCGGTCTACCGCCTGGGCGCGCACATCCCCACCCCGGGTGTCGACCCGGCGGCGATCCATGCGTTTTTCCAGGCGTCAGCCGGCTCGATCTTCGGCTTCCTGGACATCTTCTCCGGGGGCGCGCTGCGGCGGCTGTCGGTCTTCGCGCTCGGCATCATGCCGTACATCTCGAGCTCGATCATCCTGCAGCTGCTGACGGTCGTGTGGCCCTACCTCGAGAAGCTCTCCAAGGAAGGGGAGATGGGCCGCAAGAAGATCACGCAGTACACGCGGTACGGGACCGTGCTCCTGTCGTTCATCCAGGCGACTGGCATCGCGCTGTGGCTCGAGAAGCAGGTGGCCCCGGGGGGAGCGCCGCTGGTGCCCGATCCCGGCTGGGGATTCCTGCTGATGACGATTCTGACGCTGACGACCGGGACCATCTTCATCATGTGGCTCGGCGAGCAGATCACCGAACGAGGCATCGGAAACGGCATTTCGCTCATCATCTTCGCCGGGATCGTGGCCAGCCTGCCGCAGGCGATGTTCGGACTCTTCCAGCAGCTCCGGAACCAGACGCTCTCCGTCCTGACGCTGCTCTTCGTCCTCGTGTTCATGGTCGCCATCATCGCGCTCGTCGTCTTCGTCGAGAGGGCGCAGCGGCGAATTCCCGTGCAGTACGCCAAACGGGTCGTGGGCCGTCGCGTCTATGGCGGCCAGAACACGTACCTCCCGCTGCGGGTCAACACGGGGGGCGTGATCCCGATCATCTTCGCCATCTCGATCCTGTCGCTGCCGAGCTATCTGGCGCAGATCTCAGGCGCCGAGTGGATGAAGAGGGTCGCCGAGTCGCTGGGCATGGGGCACCCGCTCTACCTGCTGCTGTACGCGGCGGGCATCTTCTTCTTCTGCTACTTCTACACGTCGATCGTTTTCAACCCGACCGACACCGCCGACAACATGCGCAAGTACGGCGGGTTCATCCCCGGCATCCGGCCGGGAAAGAAGACCGCCGACTACATCGACACGGTTCTCTCGCGCATCACGATCGTGGGCGCCACCTACCTGACCTTCGTGGCACTGCTTCCCGACATCCTCAACAACGGATTGAAGGTCCAGGGCGTCCCGGGCATCGGGCCGTGGCTCGACGCGGCGCTGCCGCGGTTCCTGACGCAGGGCTTCGGCTTCAACTTCTACTTCGGCGGCACGTCGCTCTTGATCGTGGTCGGCGTGGCGATGGACACCGTCCAGCAGATCGAGTCCAAGCTCGTTGAGCACCACTACACCGGTTTCCTGAAGAAGACCAGGATCCGCGGACGGCGGAGCTGAAGGGCGCATGCGCGTCGTTTTTCTCGGCCCTCCGGGCAGCGGCAAGGGGACTCAGGCCGCCCTCCTCGCGGAGCGCCTTGGCGTGCCCGCCATTTCGACCGGCGAGATCTTACGGGCCGCCGTGCGCGAGGGAACGCCGCTCGGCAGGCAGGCCCAGGCCGTGATGGAGAAGGGGGACCTCGTCTCCGACGACCTGATCGTCGCCCTGATCCGAGAACGGACGGCCGCCAGGGACGCCCGCGGGGGTTTCATCCTGGACGGGTTCCCGCGCACGATCGCGCAGGCCGGGGCCTTCGACTCGATGCTCGCCGGGAATGGCGACTCGATCTCGGGGGTTATCAATTTTCTTGTGCCGGAAAAGGAACTCGTGGCCCGGATGCTGGGGCGGGAAAAAGCGGAGGGGCGGGCCGACGACCGTCCGGAGACGATCGGGGAGCGCTTGCGTGTGTACCGAGACAAGACCGAGCCCCTCGTCGACTATTACCGCAAGCGCGACCTGCTCGCCGACGTGGACGGTGTGGGCACCCCGGAGGAGATCGCTTCGCGGATCGACGGGGCGCTGATGTCGGTCCGCCGGGCGGGAGGAGCCGCGTGATCACGATTCGAAGCCAGGAAGAGCTGAGGAAGCTCGAAGAGGCCTCGCGCATCGTGCTCGAGACGCTCGACGTCGTCGAGAAGGCGGTCGCTCCGGGCGTGACGACCGACGACCTCGACCGGATCGCGGAAGCGGAGATCCGGGCCCGCGGCGCCCGGCCGGCCTTCGTGGGGTACCGCGGCTATCCGAAGACGCTCTGCACGTCCGTCAACGATGAAGTGGTGCATGGGATCCCCGGCAAGCGCAAGCTTCAGGCCGGCGACGTCGTCGGCATCGACTGCGGCGCGGTCCTGGACGGCTATTACGGCGACGCGGCGCGGACGGTGGCGGTGGGGCAGATCGACACCGAGATGACCCGGCTCCTCGACGCGACACGAAAGGCCCTGATGGAGGGCATCGCCGCGGCCCGGCCCGGCGGCCGCGTCTCGGACATCGGCGCGGCCGTCGAGGCCGTGGCGATCGTCAACGGATACGGGGTGGTTCGCGACTTCGTCGGGCACGGCGTCGGAACCGCGCTGCACGAAGAGCCCCAGATCCCCAACTACGGCCCGGCGGGCCGGGGCAGTCTGTTGAAAGCCGGAATGGTCCTCGCGATCGAGCCCATGTTCAACCTCGGGCGCGCCGAAGTCTCAGTCGATCCGGACGGATGGACGGTCCGGACTCGCGACCGGTCGAACTCGGCCCACTTCGAGCACACGATCGCTCTCGAGCCGCAGGGGGCGGTGATTCTGGGGACCGGCAGCCTGTCCGCGATGCGGGCGGCGGCCGTGAGCGCGTAAGCCGATGTCGAAGGACGAAGCGATCGAGGTCATGGCGACGGTCGTCGAGCCGCTGCCGAACGCGATGTTCAAGGTGGAGCTGGAGAACAAGCATCAAGTCCTCGCGCACATCTCCGGGAAGATGCGGAAGAACTTCATCCGCATCCTGCCGGGCGACAAGGTGCTCGTGGAGCTTTCGCCGTACGACCTGACGCGGGGCCGCATCATCTACCGGTACAAGTAGGGAGCCATTGTGAAAGTGAGAGCGTCCGTCAAGAAGATTTGCGCCAAGTGCAAGATCGTGCACCGCAAGGGAGTCGTGCGGGTCATCTGCGTGACGCCCAAGCACAAGCAGAGGCAGGGGTAGAACATGGCACGTATTGCGGGAGTCGACCTCCCTCTCAACAAGAGGGTCGAGATCGGCCTGACCTACATCTACGGCATCGGGCGGCCGAAGGCGAACTTCATCCTGGAGAAGGCCGATGTGCGGCCCGACACCCGGGTCAAGGACCTGTCCGAGGAAGAGGTCGTCCGAATCCGCAAGATCATCACCGACGACGTGAAGGTCGAAGGCGACCTGCGGCGGGACATCTCGGTGGACATCAAGCGGTTGATGGACATCGGCTGTTATCGGGGGACCCGGCACCGCCGGAACCTGCCCACCCGCGGCCAGCGCACCCACACCAATGCCCGGACCCGCAAGGGACCGCGGAAGCAGACGATCGCGGGTAAGAAGAAGGCGACGAAGAAGTGATGAGGGACAAGGGCAAGTGGAAGACGGGCTTGCTCGTCCATCGTCACCTTTCACGTGTCACTCGAAACTGGGAGAGACAGAATGGCTGAACCGACACCGGTGAGCGCGACCCCCGAAAAGGGCGCGGCCAAGGGCAAGGGCAAGCGCGTTCGGGCGGGCAAGAAAGAGAAGAAGAACATCCCGCACGGGACGGCGACGGTCAACGCGTCGTTCAACAACACGGTCGTCTCGATCGCGGACCAGGAGGGCAATGTCCTCGGGTGGTCCTCGGCGGGGCGGATCGGGTTCAAGGGCTCGCGCAAGGGCACGCCCTTCGCCGCCCAGCTGGCAGCGGCCAACTGCGCCGAGCACGCCAAGGAGCACGGTGTACGCTCGGTCGACGTCCGCGTGACCGGCCCGGGCGCCGGCCGCGAGTCGGCCATAAGGGCGCTGCAGGCCAACGGGATCGACATCAAGTCGATCAAAGACACAACGCCGATCCCGCACAACGGCTGCCGGCCGCGCAAGCGGCGGAGGGTTTAGGGAATTCCGAGGTGTTTTGAAGGCTAAGAGCTGACAGCCGAGAGTTGACAGCTCGTCCGTAAACCGGCTCACGGATCCTGGCCGGGAGGAAGGACGTAAAGCAAATGAGAGGATCCGGGAGGTTCCAGTTTGGCTCGATACACGGAGTCGGTCTGCCGGCTGTGCCGGCGCGAGGGGATGAAGCTGTTCCTGAAGGGGGACCGCTGTTTCAAAGACAAGTGCGCCATCGAGCGGCGCAACTACCCGCCGGGCCAACACGGCCGCAGGCGGTCGAAGCTGCTCGGCTACGGCATCCAGCTGCGCGAGAAGCAGAAGGTCAAGCGCATCTACGGGCTGCTCGAGAGCCAGTTCCGTCTCGCGTTCGCGCGGGCGGAGCGCCGTAAGGGCATCACCGGCGCCAACCTGCTCGAAGAGCTGGAGCGCCGCCTGGACAACGTGGTGTACGCGCTCGGATTCGCGGCCTCGCGCGCGCAAGCGCGCCAGCTCGTGCTCCACGGGCACGTCACCGTCAACGGAAAGAAGGCCTCGATCCCCTCCTTCCGCGTCGGCAAGGGCCAGGTCGTGTCCATCAAGGAGCGAAGCCGCGCCAACGAACAGGTCAAAGCGTCCGTCGAGACGGCGCGGGCGCGAGGAGTTCCGGCGTGGCTCGACCTGACCCCGGAGAGCTTCTCCGGAACCGTCGTCGAGTTGCCGAAGCGCGAGGACATCAAACTGCCGATTCAGGAGCAGCTGATCGTCGAGCTGTACTCCAAGTAGCCGCGAAAGAGGAGAGCACACCATGACCCTGTGGAAAGGTTTTCAGAAGCCCAAGCGGCTCGAGATCGAGTCCGAGACGCTGACGTCGACGTACGGAAAGTTTTACGCCCAGCCCTTCGAGCGCGGGTTTGGCACGACCATCGGCAACGCCCTGCGGCGGGTGCTGCTGTCCTCGATCGAGGGGGCGGCGATCACGGCCGTCAAGATCGAGGGCGTGCTGCACGAGTTCTCGTCGCTCCCTGGCGTGGTCGAGGACGTGACCGACATCATCCTCAACCTGAAGCAGATCCCCATCAAGATGCACACCACCGACGAAAAGATCCTGACCCTCGACGTCGAGCGCAAGGGGAAGGTCAATGCGTCCGACCTCCAGGGCGACTCGGCCATCGAGATCCTGGAGCCCGAAGCGCCGATCGCGACGCTGTCTGAGAACGGCCGTCTCCGGATGGAGATGCGCGTCTCCACGGGCCGCGGGTACGTCTCGGCCGACAAGAACTTCGACGACGACATGGGGATCGGGTACATCCCGATCGACTCCGTACACTCGCCGGTCCGGCGCGTGAACTACCACGTCGAGGCAGCCCGCATCGGTCAGGCGACCGACTACGACCGGCTCGTGCTGGAGGTCTGGACCAACGGCACGATCTCGCCGACGGACGCGGTGGGCCTGGCCGCCACCCTTCTGCGCGACCACCTCACGATCTTCGTCAACGCGGAGCATGAGACGGCGCTCGAGGGCGCGGCGGACGGCGAGCTGCCCGAGAACCTGGCGGAGTACCTCAACAAGTCGGTCGACGAGCTGGAGCTCTCGGTCCGCAGCGCCAACTGCCTCAAGAACGCGGGCATCCGGACCATCCGCGATCTCGTTGCGCGCACCGAGAAGGACATGCTCGAGACCAAGAACTTCGGCCGAAAGTCCCTGAACGAGATCAAGGACATCCTGCGCCCGATGGGCCTGTCCCTCGGCATGGAGATCGAGCCGGCAGAAGTTCGGAGCGAGTAACCATGCAGCACAATCGAGCGGGGCGCAAGCTCCGTCGCACCACCTCACATCGGCTGGCGATGTTCTCGAACCAGCTCGCGTCGTTCATGACGCACGAGCGCATCGAGACGACGCTGTCCAAGGCCAAGGAGCTGCGGCCCTTGGCCGAGAAGATCATCACGGCGGCCAAGACCGACAGCGTCGCGGCGCGGCGCCACGTCGCCCGGTGGATTCCCGACCGCACCACCGTCAAGCGGGTTTTCGATACGGTCGCGCCGCGCTTCGTCGATCGGCCGGGCGGCTACACGCGGATCCTCCGCCTCGGTGCCCGCAGGGGCGACGCCGCCGAAGCGGCGATCCTGGAGCTCGTGGACTTCAAGTTCGAGCCGAAGGAGAAGGGCCCGCGCAAGGAGTCGCTGGCCGATCGGGCGCGCCGCGCGTCCGCCGGCCGGGTCGAGACGGTCCGCAAGGAGAAGCCGGAAGGGTCGGAAGGCGGGGAGGGCAAGCCGAATCGGAAGGCCGGAGGGGCCGGAAAACCCGAGAGGACCAAACCGGCCGCCAAGCCCGCGCCCAAGAAGGGTCCTTCCCGGACGGGCCCGTCCAAGCGCGGCGCTTAGGGTCGTTTCGCGTGGAGAATCCCTGGGCGCCGCGCGAAAGCGGCGCCCTTCGTTTTTCCGGATGATCGACGACGCCTCGACCCGCCGGCGCGCGCGGAAGGCCGCCCTCCTCTGGGGCCTCTTCCTGCTCGTCCTGACCTCATGGCCCTCGCCGCCCGAGGTGCCTGTCGTCTCGGCGATCCCGAACATCGACAAGGTGGTTCACGGCCTGCTCTACGGGGTGGAGGGGTTCTTCCTCTACTTCGCCGTCGCCTGGCCGGGCCCGCGGCGGTTCTCTCTGCTGCGGGCCCTCACGATCGCCGGGTCCCTCGCCGTCTGGGGCACGCTCGACGAGATTCACCAGGCCTGGATTCCCGGCCGAATGCCGGAGGCGGGGGACGCGCTGGTGGACGCGGTGGGGGGCTTTTTGGGAGGGTTGGCGGCATCGTGGGCGTCGCGCCGTTCCTGACTCCGCCCGACTCCTTCTCGACGACCTTCAGGTACTTCCCTGCCGGCATGTCCTCCAACCTGTGGAAAGTCCCGGACGGCCAGGCGATCGTGAGCTTCTCGACCCTCGCCTCCTCGCCCAGGCCGAAGAGCGTCGGGAGTGGGGAGAGTCTGCCGACTCCTACTTCTTGAAGAATCCGCCCTGGCCCGCAGCGGCTTTGGGGCCGCCTTCGGCGAGCACGACGCGCTGGTTGAGCTCCTTGATGCGTTCGTTCAACTGGGCGATCTTCTGCTGAAACTCGCGATTCATCCGCTCGTTGTCGGCCTTCGTCCGGTTGTTCTCGTTCTCGAGATCGCCCAGGACCTGGTCGCGACCCTCGATGACTCGACGCTGGTCGCGCAGCTCCATCATGTACTTGTTGACCTCTTCGTCCTTCTCGGTGAGCCGGAGCTTGAACTTGTCTTCCTGCTCCTCATACAACCGCTTGATCTCGAGCAGCTGCGTGATCTGCGAAAAGTCGTTGTCGGACGCCATGAGGCCTCCTCGCTGGTTCTCCTCGATCTGAGGGAAGAGTTTCCGGAGTTTCAGGGACAGGTCTTCGGGATCCGTCGACAGCTCCATAGCCTTCGGGTACGTGATCCGCCGGTTCACGAGCAGCGCGATGAGCGACTGGTTCATCGACTGCATCTTGTAGTAGTTGACGGAGTTCTCGATCTCCTCGTGGATCTCCTTGACCTCGCCGGCGAGGATGTGTTTCGCGATCTTCGGCGAGTTGACCATGACCTCGACGACGGGCGCGCGGCCGGTTCCGTCGGAGGTTTCGATGAGGCTCATCGAAACGATGGCCTGGAGGACGATCGAGATCTGAGAGCGGACCTGCGCCTGCTGCTCGATCGGACAGGAGTCGATGATGCGGTCGATCGATTGCGCGGCGCTGTTGGTGTGGAGGGTCGAGAACACGAGGTGGCCCGTCTCGGCGGCCGTGATCGCCGTCTGCATCGTGTTCCAGTCTCGCATTTCGCCGACCATGATGACGTCCGGGTCCTGCCGGAACATGTTCTTGAGCGCCTCGTTGAAGCTCGGTGAGTCCGTCGAGACCTCGCGCTGCGAGACGGCGGCCTTGCCGTCGGCGAACAGGAACTCGATGGGGTCCTCGATGGTGACGATGTGGACCGGGCGCTTCTCGATGATCGAGCGCATGACCCCCGCCAGCGTCGTCGACTTGCCGGAGCCGGTCGGCCCCGTGATCAGGACGAGCCCCTTCTGCAGGTGCACGAAGCTCTCGAGCACCTCGGGCAGGTTCAGATCGGCGATCGAGGGAAGCTTGAAGGGGATGCGCCGGAAGACGGCCGCGAAGGAGCCGCGCTGCACGAAGATGTTGCAGCGGAACCGGGCGACCCCGGTCAGGCCGTATCCCACGTCGACCGACTGGTTACGCTCCAGCCGCTCCCGCTGGGCCGGGGTCAGGATCGAGAGGAGCATCTCCTCCAGGTCCTTGGGCTGCAAAGCGTCCGCGTTCAATGGGATCAGCCGCCCCTTGATGCGGAGCAGCGGGGGCCTCATGGGCTTCAGGTGGAGGTCCGAGGCCTCCTTCTTGGCCATGAACTTGAGCAATTCGGCGAGTGTCAATGTTCGACGATTATAGCCGGGGACAGCCCGTTCCGGACCTGTCCGGAAAGCCAGTCCCGAGCTTCACGCCGATTCTTCACCTCTCCCGCGGCGCCGGACACCTCGAGCGCGGCGAGTAACGCCCCCACCATTGGCCCCGGCGGCAGGGAGAGCCAGCGCATGACATCGCCGCCGTTGACGGCAACCCGGCGCCGCGGAGTTCTTGCCAGCCGAGCGAGCAGCGGCGCCTGCCGGCGGCCGGCGGCGCCGGTTCGCGCCGCCAGGTGCGCGGCGTCGGCGGCCAGCGACCCGGCCCCGACCACCCAGCTCCAGGCGTCGCGGCGCGTGGAGATCGCTCCCGCCGCCGCGGCGAGGGCGTTCAAGCGGGAGGCCTCGTCGCCCTCGCGACGTCCCCACCGCCGCTCCTGGAGCCAGCGGCGCGTCTGTCCCTCCGACAGGCCGAGGCGGCCGGCCAGGAAGGCCAGGCGCAGCCGCCGGCGCCTCGGCTCGGGAAGGCGGCGTGTGGCGCGGTCGTCGAGGGCGCGCAGTGAGCGCGCGAGCCCGAGCGCCCGCGCGGCG
>JBKJWL010000207.1:0-3304 GCA_046716885.1 Thermoanaerobaculia bacterium
AACGCGAACACGATGGGCTTGTTCTTGGTGAAGAGCGCGTCGAAGTCCCGGTCGCCCATGCCGTGGGGGTGCTCGCTCGCGGGTTGCAGCGTCATGAGGTCGACGACGTTGATCACGCGCACCTTGAGAGCGGGAAACGAACGGCGCAGCAGGTCCACCGCAGCCAGCGTTTCCAGCGTGGGAACGTCGCCCGCGCACGCCATGACCACATCGGGCTCGCCCCCAAGGTCGCTCGAGGCCCATTCCCAGATGCCGATGCCCGCGGTGCAGTGCTTCACGGCCGCATCCATGTCGAGCCATTGCGGGGCGGGCTGCTTGCCGGCCACGATCACGTTCACGTAGTGCCGGCTGCGCAGGCAGTGGTCCGTGACCGAGAGCAGGGTGTTCGCGTCGGGCGGCAAATACACGCGGATGATCTCGGCCTTCTTGTTGACCACGTGATCGATGAATCCGGGGTCCTGGTGGCTGAATCCGTTGTGGTCCTGGCGCCAGACGTGGGAGGTGAGAAGGTAGTTGAGCGAAGCGATGGGTCGCCGCCACGGGATGTGCTTCGAGGATTTCAGCCATTTCGCATGCTGGTTGAACATCGAGTCCACGATGTGGATGAAGGCCTCGTAACAGGAGAAGAAGCCGTGGCGGCCGGTGAGCAGGTAGCCTTCGAGCCACCCCTGGCACATGTGCTCGGAGAGGATCTCCATCACGCGACCGTCGGGCGAGACGTTCTGGTCGAGCTTGCTTGTCTCGGCGGTCGAGCAGCGATCGCTCGCCTCGAACACGGCGCTCCAGCGGTTGGACGCGGTCTCGTCCGGGCTGAACACGCGGAAGTTTCGGGAGTCTGCGTTCAGCTGCATCACGTCGCGCAGGAACTCCCCCTGCAGCCGTGTCGCCTCGGCCTCTGCCGCGCCCGGCCGCGTCACTTTGACCGCGTACTTGCGGAAGTCGGGTAGACGGAGATCGCGGAGCAGGACTCCGCCGTTGGTGTGCGGGTTCGCCCCCATGCGCCGTTGGCCGTCGGGTGCGAGCTCGGCCAGGTCAGGCCGCAGCCGGCCGGTGCGGTCGAAGAGCTCGTCTGGCTTGTAGCTCTTCATCCACTTCTCGAGGAGCTTCACGTGTGCGGGATGGCTCTGCATCTCGCCCATGGGAACCTGGTGCGCGCGCCAGGTCCCTTCCGAAGGCTTGCCATCCACGATCTTCGGGCCCGTCCAGCCCTTGGGCGTGCGCAGGACGATCATGGGCCAGCGGGCGCGCTTCCGGAAACCATTGGCGCGGGCTTCCATCTGAATGGCCTTGATGTCGGCCACCACCGCATCGAGAGTTCCCGCCATGAGCGGATGCACCTTCGCGGGGTCGCTCCCCTCGACGAAGTACGGTTCGTACCCATAGCCGTGGAAGAGCGCCCGTAGCTCCTCGTGCGGGATGCGCGCGAGCACCGTGGGTCCGGCGATCTTGTACCCGTTCAGATGAAGGATGGGCAGCACCGCGCCGTCGCGAGCCGGGTTCAGAAACTTGTTCGAATGCCAGCTCGCCGCGAGAGGGCCGGTCTCGGCCTCGCCGTCGCCCACCACGCACGCCACGATGAGCTCCGGGTTGTCGAATGCCGCCCCGTAGGCGTGGGCGAGCGAGTACCCGAGCTCGCCCCCTTCGTGGATCGAGCCCGGCGTGTCGGGCGCGACGTGGCTGGGGATACCGCCCGGAAAGGAGAACTGCTTGAAGAGGCGCCTCATCCCGTCTTCGTCCTGGGAGATGTCCGGGTAGTGCTCCGTGTAGGTCCCCTCGAGGTACACGTTGGCGACGAGGCCGGGGCCTCCGTGGCCGGGGCCGGCGACGTAGATCATCTCCAGGTCGTGCTGTCTGATGATCCGGTTCAGGTGGACGTAGATGAAGTTGAGGCCCGGCGTCGTCCCCCAGTGGCCGAGCAGCCGACGCTTGATGTGGCCGAGCGTGAGCGGCTTGGTGAGCAGCGGGTTGTCGAGCAGGTAGATCTGGCCGACCGAGAGGTAGTTGGCCGCGCGCCAGTAGGCGTTCATGCGGCGCAGAAGCTCTGGCTTCAGGGGGGACTTCTCGAGCTGTCTCACGGGTTCATCTCCCATTCCTGTCCGCGGCACGCGTGCTCGAGTCCGCCTCGTCCAGCGAACGACAGACGGCCTTGGCGATCATCAGCTCTTCGTCGGTCCGAATCACGCGGACCGTAACCGGGCTGGCCTTGGTGGAAATCACCGAGGCATTCGCACCGTTGCGGCTCTCGTCCAGCTCGACGCCGAGGAATTCTAAGCCACGGCACACGCGAGACCTCACCTCGCCCGCGTTCTCGCCGACTCCGCCGGCAAACACCAGGGTGTCCAGTCCGCCGAGCGCTGCGGCAAAGGCGCCGATCCATTTGCGAGTCTGATAGCAGAACATCTCGATGGCCTCGGCGGCGCGCACGTCGCTGGCCTGGCGCGCGAGCAGGTCGCGCACGTCCGAACTCATCTCCGACACGCCGAGCAGACCGGATTCACGATTGATGATGTCGCTGAGCTCTGGGGGTGTCAGATTGTGCGTCCGCATGAGCGAGAACAGGACGCCGGGATCCAGGTCACCCGACCTCGTGCCCATGGGCAACCCGCCGGTCGGCGTGAAACCCATGCTGGTATCGACGCACTGGCCCCCACGAATGGCGGCCAGGCTGGCCCCGTTACCGAGGTGCGCCAGGATGAGGCGCCCCTGAGCCGCGGCAGCGCCGGCGACGCGAGCGAGCTCCTCCAGGAGATAGCTATAGGAGAGACCGTGGAAGCCGTAGCGCTGTATGCCCATGGCGTCGAAGCGGCGTGGGATCGGCAGGAGCCGGGCGACGCGCGGCATGGTGCGGTGAAACGCGGTGTCGAAGCAGGCCACCTGAGGCAATGCTGGATGACGCCGGCGGAGAACCTCTATCAGCTCGATCTCGAGAGGCAGGTGCTCCGGGTCATGCGGAATGTTGCGGTGCAGCTCGGCGAGCAGGTCCTCCGTGACCCGCTCAGGCTGCGAATGCTCCATGCCGTGGACGACTCGGTGGCCGACGGCGACGACGGAGGCGAAGCCATCCTGCTCTTCGAGCCAATCGATCAGGACGCGCGCCGCGGAGTCCTGATCGGCGGCTTCGATGCGGCGGCTGCCGGCTGGACCTGAGGCCGACTCGCTGAACATCAACGTCGTCCCGGATTGCCCGAT
Organism: Thermoanaerobaculia bacterium; assembly: GCA_046716885.1. GTDB lineage: Bacteria > Acidobacteriota > Thermoanaerobaculia > UBA5066 > Gp7-AA6 > DAHUXD01. Next base: position 3,190 of record JBKJWL010000207.1, read on the forward strand.
GCGGTCGACCTTCCCGTACAGACGTCGCTGCGGGGGGTTTGCGACCCGATAAAACGCGAACCTGATGCTCGACGAGCCACCATTGATCGTCAGCACGTGCGTCTCGGCACTGTTC
>JBKJWL010000208.1:0-6513 GCA_046716885.1 Thermoanaerobaculia bacterium
CTCGAGGAGCGTGGCCTCGCGTACCGGCCGCCCCTCCAGACGGTCCGCGATCTGGCGAAAGATCCAGGGGTTCTTCATCGTCGCGCGCCCGATCATCACGGCATCGCAGCCGGTCTCGGCGAAAAGGGCGAGCGCGTCCTCGGGCGCGGCGACGTCTCCGTTGCCCACGACCGGGATCGAGAGGTGGCGCTTCAGATCCGCGATCCGTCCGTAGTCGGCGCGGCCCGTGTACATCTGCCGCGCCGTGCGCGCGTGCATCGCGACGGCCGTCACACCCTCGTCCTCGCACATTCTTCCCAGATCGAGGAAGTTGAGGCGCCCGTCGTCCAGGCCGAGCCGGAACTTGACCGTCAACGGCATCGACATCGACAGCCGGCGGCGCACCGCGCGGACGATCTTGCGCGCCAGCGGCAGGTCGCCCATGAGGGCCGCGCCCGCGCAGCCCTTGAGGACCTTGTTGGCGGGGCAGCCCATGTTGATGTCGCACACGTCGGGCGACAGCTCCTCGACGATGTCGGCGGCCGCGGACATGCGCTCGGGGTCGGAGCCGTAGATCTGGATCGAGAGCGGCCGTTCCTCGTCCGAGAAGACCATCTTGCGAAGCTGCCGGGCGTTGCCCCGGCTGATGGCCTCCGAGGAGATGAACTCCATGGTCACGAGGCCCACGCCCCCGATCCGCCGCAGCATCAGGCGGTACACGTGGTCGGTGATGCCCGCCATGGGGGCGAGCACGAGGGGCGGGTCGATCCGGAGAGGGCCCAGGCTCAGCATCGAGCTGGTAATCTTACCGGCCTCCGCCCCGGGCCGGGGGCGGGCGTTTTGCTAGGATTGAGGGGCTTCATTTCAGGAGGGGGTCTGATGCCGTCTATGGCCGCGGCGGTTCCCGCTGGGGACTCCGCCCTCTGGATTCACAATCGAAAGTTCGACCTGCTCTTCCTGAGCCTCTCGGGCGTGCTGGTCTTCTTCCCCTACGTCTCCTACGGCCTTCTCCAGAAGTTCGGCCTCTCCGAGGCGACCTCCAGCCTGATCGTGGGCCTGTCGGTCACGCTGCTCGTGGGCGGCCCCCACATGTACGGGACCTACCTGCGCACGGCGCTCGAGCCCCGGTTCCGGAAGCGCCACCCGGTGCTCGCCACCCTGCCGCTCGTGCTCATTCCGACTCTGGTGGTCGTGGGATCCGTTTACGCGTTCATCGTGCTGCTGACGGGCTTCTTTCTGTGGGCCTCGATCCACGTCACTCACCAGGCCCAGTACATCTCCGAAACGTACCGAATCCGGGCCGGCGCGCCCATCCGCGCGCTCGACCGTTGGCTCGACGGCGGCGTCATCCTCGGAGCCCTTTACCTGATGGCCATGTACAAGTTCGTCGAGAACAAGTTCGCCCTCGGCGACAGCGTGCTCCTCTTCCCCGAGTTCCTGAAGCACCGCTCCGTCGCCGTGGCCTTCACGGCCGGCTACGCGATCTTCTTTCTCTTCTACGTCGTCCGGACCTTCGGTGAGATCCGGCGAGGCGAGACCTCGTGGCCGCGCTTGCTCTTCATGACCATGACGGTCGCGATGGCTTTCGTCGTGCCCCTTTTCGACAACCTCGACGTGTCGTTCCAGGGCTTCAACACCTGGCATTCGCTCCAGTACCTCGCGCTGACCTGGTTCATTCTGGGCCGCCAGGCCGAGAACGGACAAATCGGAGGCGGTTTCGCGCGGGCGCTCGCCGGCAAAGAAAACACCAGGAAGTTCTACTTCGCGATGGTCGGCGCCACGCTGTCGGCCGGGGTCATCTACCTGATCCTCTGGAAGGGCCTGGGCTTCCCGCAGGACAAGAGCTACTACGTGGTCGTTCTGTCGTTCCTGCTCGTGCACTACTTCTACGACCACATCCTCTTCCGGGACTTCGAGCCGCTGGAGCCGATCCGGGGACGAGAGAGAGTGGCAGCGTAATCGCCCGTCAGCCAGCGCAAGGAAGCCACGTGAAGAGGGCGGATCGTGGATAACGAACCGAACCTCCGGCCCTTCGACCCCGGACGCGGCCGTATCCTGGTTGTGGATGACGACGAGCAGGTCCGAGGCCTGCTGTCACACCTTCTTCGCGTGACGGGCCACGTGGTGGAAGAGGCCGGTTCCGTGGAGGAGGCTTCCGAAAAGCTCCAGGGCCTGACGCCGGACCTGATCCTGCTCGACATGCAGTTGCCGGGCAAGAGCGGCCTGGAATTCCTGCCGCAGATCCGCTCCGATCCGCGCCTGCGCCTGACACCCGTCATCATGATCACCGGCGCAGCCAGCCCGGTCCGCGAGGCGAGGGCCTTCGAGGCCGGGGTGACAGATTTCATCTCCAAGCCCTTCTCCCACGTTCATCTCGCGTCGCGAGTACGCGCCCTGCTGGAGCTCAAGCACGCAACCGATGCCCTCGAGAACGCCGAGCAGGTGATCCACTCACTCGCGTCGGTGATCGACGCCCGCGACGCCTACACGGCGGGGCATAGCGCGCGCGTATCCTTCTACGCGCGTCTGCTCGGAGAGCGAGTCGTCCTCGACGAGCGGGCCCTGGCCGCGGTGCAGCACGGCGGCCTGTTTCACGATATCGGCAAGATCGCCATCCGTGACCGGGTGCTCCTGAAGCCGGGCAAGCTCACGGAGGCGGAATACTCCGAGATCAAGCGGCATCCGAAGGGAGGGCGGGACCTTCTCGAGAACATGAAGACGCTGAGCTACGCCCTCGACATCGTGCATCACCACCACGAGCGGATGGACGGTTCGGGCTATCCCGACGGTCTGGCGGGCGACTCGATAGCCCTATCGGCAAGAGTGACGACGATCGCCGACATCTTCGACGCCCTGACCACGGCGCGGGTCTACCGCGGGGCGCTCTCGCGGGAAGAAGCCCTCGGCATCATGGCGTCGGAGGTCCGAAAGGGATGGTGGGACGGCCGGCTGCTGGACGAGTTTCTCGGCGTTCTCGAGAGCCTGCCGGAGTCGGATCCGCGGCTCGCCGCTTTGGCCCCCGTTCCCCAGATCCCGGACGACGCTTCGGCGAGCGAAAGCTAGCAGGCTGCGACGCCCGCCACCGTTGTGGGACGGCCACAGACTCGACGCGGGCGTTCGGTTCGGCGGGCACGTTGCGCCCCTTCTCATTCCACCTCGCGCGCTCGGCTCCGAGGGCGTCGGAACCCGCCGTGACGTTCAGGCCGCGGATTCGTGCGACAGATTGGAGTCGCGGGCCTCGGCGAGAACGTGGTCGCCCTAACCCGCGCGTGCCACGGACTCACGCCCCGTTTGCTCGGGGCGCTCGCTACGCTCGTTCGTTGCTGTCGCGCCTCATAGCCCCTCACGGCTTCCGCAGCAGCTCCTCGTAGCTCTTGATCGTCGCGAAGCCCTCCGGCTTCTCGAACAGATCCGGATCCGCCCCCACCTGCACGTCCAGGAGCTCGGTCGTGGTGAAGGGCTGGTACTCGTCGCCCTGGTCTTTCTTGGCGTGTTCGATCTTCACGACCAGCTTCTCGAGGTCGCGCGCGGCCCAGACGACCGCTTTGTCTCCCGACGGCAGCACCATCTCCCAGCGGTCGCAGGGGTGCAGGCCGTGGGCGGCGTCGCCGATGCGACGGATCTGGCCGCCGAACCGGTCGGCGTAGGCCTCGGGATCGAATCCCGGCTCGAGCGGATAGCCCGGGACGATCTCGTCGGTCGGCGCCCAATCGCTCTCCATCAGCTTCTTCGTCGAGGGCCGGAACTGCCAGACCTTCTTCAGGTCCGGCCGCACGACCTTGACGAGGGGCGAGCCGTCGATGACGAGCTCCACGCGCTTGGACTCGCCGCGCACGGCGACCCGGAAGCGCTCCTCCTTCGAGAAGGAAAGGGTCGCGCGGTAGCCGTCTTTGGAGATCGTCTTCAGACCCCCGCCGCACGCCGCGGCGAGGAGCATGGCGAGAGCAAGAGTCGCACCCGGGAGGTATGGGGTCTTGCTCATGGTGCGCTCAGGAGCAGTATCAGGACCTCGTTCGGCCGCAGGACGTAGGCGAGCCGAGGTGTCGCCGATCGCTTCCATCGACGCAACTCTAACGGAATGCGCGCGAAAACCCGTCTGCCATAATTGCCCGCCATGGCGTGGTGGGAATCGTGGTTCGGCGAGGAGTACCTCGACCTCTACCCCCACCGAGACCTGGAGTCCGCGCGCGGCGAGGCCGCGTTCGCGCTGGCGCACCTTCCGCCGCAGCCCCGGCCGCTTCTGGACCTCTGCTGCGGATCGGGGCTCCACTCGGTGCCCTTCTCGGAGGCGGGAGTGCCCCCGATCGGCCTCGACTACTCGGCGCCGCTCCTGGACCTGGCGCGCCGGCGCGACGAAGGGCTGCTCCTCGTGCGCGGCGACATGCGGGCGCTTCCGTTTCCGAACGGGACCTTTCGGGCGGTCGTCAACTTCTTCACGAGCTTCGGCTACTTTCTCCTCGAGGCCGAGAACGTCTCGGTGATCGCGGAGATCGAGCGCGTGCTCCAGCCGGGCGGCGCCCTGCTCTGCGACACGGTGGGGCGGGACTACGCGCTCGCGCGCCTGGTTCCCGAGGAGCGCCGATGCTGCGGCGAGAAGGAATACCGGATCCGCCGCTCCTGGAACGCCGGGACCCGGCGCCTCGAAAAGGAGATCGAGGTCCGCCGCCACGGCTCGAGCGAGGTGTTCCGCGAGAGCGTGCGCGCCTACACCGCCGACGAGCTGGTCGGCCTTCTCGAGGGGGCCGGACTCTCGATCGAGGCCGCGTGGGGTGGATTCGACGGGGCGCCGGTCGGGCCCGACTCGCCCCGCCTCATCGTTCTCGCACGCAAGCCCGGACGGCCGTCTTGATTCCGTTCACGAAGTATCCCGGCCTCTCTCCCCTCTTCCTCGACTATCTCCACGGTCTGCCGGAGTTCTACCCGGACCCGCCGACGCTCGAAGCTGCCGCGGAGCGGGGACGCGATCTGCTGTCCGCCGGCGCGCGTCCGCGCTTTCCGCCCTCGGCCCTCCGGTTCCGCGGCGACGCGGCCCGCCGCCTGGCCGAGGAGTTCTGCGCCGGCCGCGCGGTCGCGGTCTCGGCCGGACACCAGGTGGGGCTCTTCACCGGACCGCTCTTCACGCTGGTCAAGGCGTTCGACGCCATCCATCTCGCGCGCGAGCTCACGCGGCGGGGCGTCCCGGCCGTGCCGGTCTTCTGGGCGCTCACGGACGACCACGACCTCCAGGAGGTCGCCCGTACCGCGCGGCCCTCGGAGGAGGGCGCCGAGATCCTCGTACTCGAGGGTGCAGACCGCCAGAACCGCCACCCCGTCGGGCTACTGCCCATCCCGGCGGGTGTGGCGCGGATCGTGGAGGCGTTCCGCCCCGACGCGAAGGACGAGGTCGGCGCCGGGATCCTCGAGGCGTTTGCGCGCCGCAGCGCCGCCGGCGTCTCCTACGGCGACGCATTCGCCGAGACGCTCCTCGATCTCGTCGATCCGGACCCGCTTCTCGTCCTCGACCCGCTGTCAGAGGCGCTGCGCGCCCCGACGATCGAGCTGTTCCTCGAGGCGGCGCGCCGCGAGAACGAGCTCCGAGCGGTCCTGCGCGAGACCGAAGAGAAGCTTCGGCGGGCCGGCAAGACCGTTCCGGCCCCGGTCCCGGAGGGCTTCTCCTTCTTCGCGATCGATCCGCACGGACGCCGGCGGATCGAGGACGTGCCGGCCGCGGCCGCGCGCGTGGAAGCCCGGCAGGCCTGGCCCTCGGCCGACGTCATAGCCCGGCCGGCTCTCAAGTCGTACCTCTTCCCGATGGCGGCGAGCGTTCTCGGAGCGGCGGAGATCGCGTATCACGCGCAGAGTCTTCCGCTCTTCCGCGTCCTCGGCGTGACGCCGCCGGTGCTCATCCCGCGCACCCACGTGGTCCTTCGGAGCCCGGCCGAGAGGCGGCTGGCCGGAGCGCTCGAGATCGCCGAAGAGGGCCTGCTCGAGGCCGCCCCGGCGCCCGCGGCCGTCGACGTGCCGGAGACGAGCGAGCTCTCCGCGATCGCCCGCGCCGCCGACGAGGAGCTGTCCGCCCTCGCGCCGCGGCTCGAAAAGCTCGATGCCACGCTCCTGGGCGCGCTCGAGACGACCCGACGCAAGGTCGCTTATCAGCTCGAGCAACTCGCCGAGCGCGCCCGCAAGGCGGCCGGGCGCCGCGAGGACGTGGAAACGGGGCGCCGGAAGCGGCTCGAGCGCCTCCTGATGCCCGGAGGCGTTCCCGCCGAGCGGACCTTCCCGCCGCTCGTGCCGATGCTGGCGCACGGAGACGGCGTGCGCGACGCCTTGCGCCGCGCCGCAGCCGAAGACTCGACACGCGGGGCCGTGGTCGTCGACGCCGGCGCCGAAGGAGGAAACCCGCATGCCCGTTGACGTGCTCGCAATCTCCGCCCATGCCGACGACGTCGAGCTGACGTGCGGCGGCACACTCGTGCGGCTGAAGAAGAGCGGCTACCGATTCGGGATCGTGGACCTGACGCGCGGCGAGATGGGCACCCGAGGCTCCGCCGCGAT
>JBKJWL010000209.1:0-6832 GCA_046716885.1 Thermoanaerobaculia bacterium
GTTAGAAGGGGTGAGCCCCGTGGGGCCCGATGTTGAAGGTGAGCTTGAGGAAAGCGGCCAGATCGTTTCGCCCGTCCCGCCGAACGAGCCGTCCTTGCGCCGAAAGCGCCGAGAACTCGGATGGCCAAAACGTCAAATAGACGAGCCCACCCTTTTCCTTTGGGGTTTGGACATAGTCGCCGCGGAGTCCCGTCCGCCAGCGCCGGGAAAACTGGTACTCCGCGTAGGAAAAGGCCCCGAAGGCATGCTCCGAGCCGCCGCCTTCCGATCGACGTGTGTAGTAGACCTCGGTTTGCCAGGTGAAAGATTGGTAGATGGCGCGGCGCGGATCTTTCCAGCGGATCGTCGAGTCGAAAGCGAAGACATCACTGGACAGCTTGCCCTGCAAGTCGTGGACACCGTGAGCCCAGCTCAATCCGAAGACGCCGTTGGTTCTCTCCGAAAAGTCGGCATAGGTCGATGTCCGAACCAGGTAGCCGAGATCCCGCCGGCGACCGCCCGAGAGAATCCCGCCATCGAGCGTCTCCTCACCGAAGAGAGGCGCCTCCTCCCAGTTCGTCGTCACTTCGGCATCCACGTTCGCGTAGAAGGGCGTCGGCAGCAAGTAGCTTGCGGAGAGGCCCACGGCCGCGAGACCCTCCTCGCCAAAAAAGCGCTCTGCGGCGAGCGGCCGGTCCGCAAACGGAGTCTCCGGAGGATGGATTCGGTTGAACTTTCCCAGGTTGGAACGGAACTTTCCCGCCTTTAAGCTGAGAGAACCGGGCAAAGTCAGCCACGTGACGTATGCCTCCTCCACATCGACGCCCTCGCGGGAAAAGGCAATAAAGATGTCTGCGCGTGCATACGGGTCGATCGCCGACTGGATCCCGAGCTCCGCTTCGGTCAACTCGAACGCGCGAGGAGGAAGGGTCGGGTCGTTTCCGGCGACACCAATGATGTTTCCGACCAGGCTGATGTTGGGATTGAGGATGTTCGACGCCTGCAGCGGGGGCGAGCCTTCGAGGACCGGGCCATTTGGCGGAGACGCTGGCTCAGGCGCCGGGGCCGGTGTGACCTCGGGAGCCGGCGTCGGTGTCGGCGAGGGCGATTCCTGGGCGAGCCCCGCGGCCGCGGCGATGAGCCAGACGGCGGCGGCGAAACAGGTTCGGATGTTCAAGAGACCTCCTGCGATCACTCGGTTGCGGTCAGGAGGGGCGTCACGAGGCGCCTCCTCCGCGACGGCTACGAGCGCGCGGGAGGAGAGCGGCCGGAGAGGTCGCGTCCGGCGAGGCGATCGGAGAGGGCCGCGGCGTCCTCGCGGGTGGCCGGCCTCGAGACCGCAGGGGCGAGAGCGAATCCGCCGAACGGCCGAACCACGGCGGCGCCGTGCGCCAGGCAGCCCGGGCACGCATGGGGAGCGGTCTGAACGGCGACTCGCGAGATCTCCGGACCGTCCGGCGCCTCCGCGGCGCGCAGAGGCTGCTCCGGGTGAAGGCCGAAAGCGCCGGCCACGGCGAGAAAGCTCGCCAGACACAGCGCCAACCGCGCGGGGTAGGAAATCCTGAGGCGTCGGAACATCTCTTCTCTAAGACCCCCGTTCGGCCATTCTATTCCCGGACGGAGGTATGCCCGGGGCCTGCGTAGAATGCGCGGGTGAAATCCGAGTCTCCCGCGCAGCCGTTTGGCCCCGCCATCCCCGGCGGGCCGAACACCGAGACCCTCCATCGCCGCATGCGGTGGCTCCTCGGGCTGACTTTCCTGCACGTCGTCGGCGAGGGCGGCCTTGCCCTTTACGAGGCCGTGCGCACGGGCAGCCTCGCGCTGCTCGCGTTCGGGATCGAAAGCGTGATCGAAGGGGGAGCCGCATTGCTCGCCGTGCGCCACCTGCGCCACCTTGCCGACGAGGAGGAGGACCACGCGCGCCGCGACCAGATGCTGGCGCGCTGGATCGGCGTCTCGTTCCTGCTGCTCGCGACGTACACCGCCGTGCGGGGCATCCTCGAGCTCGTCGGAGGGACGCACGTCAAGGAGAGCGTCCTCGGCCTGCTGCTGACGGTCTTCGCGACCTTCGGGATGCCGTTCGTCGGCTACTTCAAATGGAAGACGAGCCGCAGGCTGGGCAGCAAGGGCCTTGCCGCAGAGGCCAAAGAATCGATCGCCTGTTCGGTCGGTTCGGCACTCACGATGGTGGCGATGATCGGCGGACTTCTGTCCGCTCCCGGCTGGGTAGATCCCGCTCTGTCGCTGCTGATGGTGCCGTGGTTCTTGCGCGAGGGCCTGACGCACGTGCGGGGGAGGGTGCACGCGCACGTGCACTAGGACAGGGTCGTGCGGCTTTGGTAAGATGGTCCTCTACCGCGTCTGAACCCAGTCGCTGGATCACCGCATACTTTGACCTGAAGGAGCTTCTACCCATGTCCAACGCCAATGTGACCCAGGTCTCCGACGCCAGCTTCGACGGAGACATCCTCAAGAGCACCGTACCGGTCCTCGTCGACTTCTGGGCGCCCTGGTGCGGCCCGTGCCGGTCGGTGGCCCCGATCGTGGACGAGCTCGCCACGGAGTACGTGGGCAGGATCAAAGTGGCCAAGATCAACGTCGACGAGTCCACGGAGGTCGCGACGCGCTACCAGATCACGTCAATTCCGACGTTCCTCCTCTTCAAGGACGGCCAGGTGGCCGACCGCGTCCTGGGCGCGCTTCCCCGGAGCGAGTTCGTGAAGCTGATCGACCGGAACTTGTAAGGCGCCGGTCAAGCGCACGACCGAGGCCCTCTGATCCGGGCTCTCGTTCTTTTTCTGGGTCAGCCCCATCCCGGCGGCCGCCTCCACGTTGGCAGCCCAGTCGCTACGTGAAACTCCAGGACCGCGGTGTAATCTCTCCTCGCCCGGGCGCGCCGTCGATCGGGCGGAGCGCGTCTGGAACAACCCGGCGCGGCTGCGGGTTGGACGGAGCGAGATGAAGAAGACGTGGATGTGGGTCGCCTTGGCGCTGGCCATCGGCGCGGGCGCGATTCTGCTGCTCGGCAGCCGAAAGAAGGCCGAACCGAAGTACCGCACGGCGTTGGTGGACCAGGGCAACGTGACCCAGACGGTCACCGCGACCGGGACGCTCTCGGCCGTGAAGACCGTCAAGGTCGGCAGCGTGGTCTCCGGAATCGTGGCGGCGCTTCACGCGGACTTCAACAAGCAGGTGAAGAAGGGCGGCCTGCTCGCCGAGCTCGATCCGGTTCCGTTCCAGGCGAGGGTCGCGCAGAGCCAGGCGTCTCTCGAGAAGGCCCGCGTGGAGGTGCGAAACTCGGAGATCGGGCTGCGGCGGCAAAAGGCGCTCCAGGGGGAGGGGCTGGCGCCCCAGGCCGACCTCGACCTGGCGCAGGCGAACTACGACTCCGCAAGAGCCTCGGTGGCGCAGGCCCAGGCCACCCTCGAGCAGGCGCAGACGGACCTGAAGAACAGCCGGATCGTCGCGCCGATCGACGGCGTGGTCGTGGACCGGCAGTACGACGTCGGTCAGAGCGTCGCCGCGTCGTTCCAGGCGCCGACGCTCTTCACGATCGCGCAGGACCTCACAAAAATGCAGGTCTCGGCCGACGTGTCGGAATCGGACATCGGCCAGTGCAAGGGCGGTCAGCCCGTCCGGTTCACGGTGGACGCGTATCCCGACCAGATTTTTCGCGGGACGATCTCGCAGATCCGGTTGAACGCGACCGTCAATCAAAACGTCGTCACGTATCCCGTGATCATCGAAGTGCCGAACGCCGACCTCGCGCTGCGCCCAAACATGACGGCCAACGTGACGATCGACGTGGCGACGGTCGAGAACGTGCTCCGGGTCCCCAATTCCGCGCTGCGGTTCCGCCCGGAGGAGAAAGAGGAGGCGGCCTCGCCGGAGGAGCGCGCCGCGCGGACCGCTCGCGGCAGCGGCCCCGGGGCGGCCGCGCGCCAGCTCGACCGCACGGGGGGCGCGGCCCGTGCGAACCGCGGCGGTCAGAGGATCTACAGGATCGCCGCCTCCGGTCTCGGAGAGCCCAGGCCCGTCGAGATCCGCACGGGAATATCCGACGGCCGCTTCACAGAAGTCGTCTCCGGGCAGGTCGAGGCCGGTGAGACGGTGGTCGTCGGTCTCGTGACCGCGAAGGCTGCGAGCGTGCCCGGCATGGGGAGCGGCCAGGGTAGCCCGGGAGGCGGGCGGAGATTCTAGGTGGACGTCATCCGGATCGAGGACCTCGTCCGCGTGTACCAGATGGGCGAGGTCGAGGTCCGAGCTCTCGACGGCGTCTCACTCTCGGTCGGGCCGGGGGAGTTCGTGGCCGTCATGGGGCCCTCCGGCTCCGGCAAGAGCACCCTCATGAACATCGTGGGTTGTCTGGACCGGCCCACGTCGGGGCGATACTTCCTGGACGGCTTGGACGTCTCGGGGCTCGACCGGGACGAGCGGGCGGAGATCCGCAACGAAAGAATCGGATTCGTGTTCCAGTCCTTCAACCTGCTCTCGCGCACCTCGGCGCTCGAGAATGTGGAGCTGCCGCTCATTTACTCTTCGAACGGGAACAGCGTGCGCGGCCGCGAGGCGAAGGCTCGGGAGTGCCTGGCCCTGGTTGGGCTGGCCGGGCGCGAGAAGCACCAGCCGAGCCAGCTCTCCGGCGGAGAGCAGCAGCGCGTCGCCATCGCGCGCGCCCTGGTGAACGACCCGAAGCTGATCCTCGCCGACGAGCCGACCGGCAACCTCGATACTCGAACCTCGGAGGAGGTCCTGGGCGTCTTCCGGAAGCTGAACGACGAGGGCAAGACGATCGTGCTCATCACGCACGAGGCCGACATCGCCGCGCACGCGAAGCGCATCGTGGGCTTCCGCGACGGGAAGTTGGTCGAGGACCGGAAGGTCGAGCACCGCCGGGGGGCGGAGGGAAAGGGGTAGCGCGATGCTGAAATTCCTTACGATCCTGAAGGTCGGCATGAAGGCGATCGCGCGTAACAAGATGCGCTCGGCCTTGACGGCCCTCGGCATCATCATCGGGGTTGCCTGCGTGATCGCGATGATCGGCGTGGGGCAGGGCTCCCAGGCGGCGATCCAGTCGCAGATCTCGGCGCTCGGCGCCAACTTCCTCATGGTCTTTCCGGGGATCGCGACCCAGTCCGGGGCCCGGATCTTCACCGGGGAATCGACGCTGACGGAGGACGACGTGGCCGCCGTCCAGGCCGAGTGCCCGGCCGTCGCCTACGTCTCGCCGTCCTCTCGCACCGGCGCGCAGGTTGTCGGCGCGAACCTCAACTGGGGGACGCAAATCCAGGGTGTGGGGGTCGAGTGGCCGTTCGTCCGATCCTGGAATGTCCAGAAGGGCGCGTTCTTCGACGAGTCCGAGGTGCGAGCGGCGGCCAAGGTGTGCCTGCTCGGCAACACGGTCGCCGAAGCCCTTTTTGCCGGGCAGGACCCGGTCGGACAGACGGTCCGGATCAAGAACTTCCCGTTCCGGGTCATCGGCGTGCTCGAGGCCAAGGGCGGAAGCGTCCATGGGCAGGACCAGGACGACGTCGTCGTCGCACCCTTCACGACGGTCATGCGGCTGCTGAAGGGGCGGACCAGGATCGACATGTTCATGGCCTCGGCCGTCTCACGGGGCGCGGTCGAGGAAGCGCAGAAGGAGATCGAGGCGCTCCTCCGGCAGAGGCACCGCATCGCGCCGGGGCAGGACGCGGACTTCATGATCCGCTCGCAGCAGGAGATCGCCCAGACAGCGGATCAGACGTCCAAGACGCTCTCGCTCCTGCTCGCTTCCGCGGCGTCGATCTCGCTGCTCGTGGGGGGGATCGGGATCATGAACATCATGCTCGTCTCCGTCACCGAGCGGACGCGCGAGATCGGGATCCGAATGGCGATCGGGGCGAAGGAACGGGACATCCTCACCCAGTTCCTGGTCGAAGCGCTGACCCTGTCGATCGCCGGCGGCGCGATCGGCGTCGCGCTCGGGATCGCGGCTTCGCGCCTGCTCGCCTGGAAGGCCCAATGGCCGATCGTCCTCTCGCCGGCGGCGGTGGGCCTGGCATTCGGTTTCTCGGCCGCCATCGGGGTCTTCTTCGGCTTCTACCCGGCCCGCAAGGCTTCGCGGCTGGATCCGATCGAGGCCCTGCGCTACGAGTGACTGTTAAAATCCCCCAGTGTCCGGGCTTCCGTTCGAGAGCTTCTGGCGGCGCCTCGACCCGCGCCGCAGTGTCGGCGCGCGCTTGCTGCTGGCGTTCTCGCTGGCCTTCCTGATTCCGGCGAGCGTCTTCGTCTTTCTCATCCAGAAGCGGCTGACCGATCTCCAGGAAGCCTCGATCGCCCAGGTCGCCGGCCTGCGCGTTTCGGAGGCGGCGATGCGTGTGGCGCAGGACGCGAGCTTTCGTGCGGAATGGATTGAGCGCCGGGCGCGGGTGGCCGAAGAGGCTGCCTGGGCGCTCGCGGCGGCAGCGCGGCTCGCCCTCGAGGAGAGCCCGGCGGAGCCGCCGGCGACGCCCGACGGCATGCTCCCGGCTCCTGACGCGCACGGCCACGTCTGGACTTCCTTTCCCGAGAATGACTCGGTCGCCGTAGTCTCCCTGCGGCGACCGGACGCGGAGTCGGCGCTGCGCGACCTGGCGCGCACGCGGCCGCTCGCGCCGCTGATGGCGGAGCTACGGCGCCGCAGGCCGACCGTGCGGTCGGTCAAGCTCTGGACGGCTTCTGGAGTCGTGCGACAGTCCCCCTGGATCGAAATCCACCAGCCCAATCGCGGCTCCGGGGGAGAACTCGAGCGCTTCGTGTTCAACCACGTCGCGCGCTTCCCGGAGGCGCCTCCGGCGGCTGGCGATGTCGCGGTCTGGTCCGACGCACACAC
>JBKJWL010000210.1:0-8090 GCA_046716885.1 Thermoanaerobaculia bacterium
GCAGGAAAGACCCCGTCCCGTACGTGTTCTTCGCCTCGCCCGCCGCGAAACAGCCCTGACCCAGGAGCGCCGCCTGCTGGTCTCCCAGGTTGCCGCAGACAGGGATTCGCGCGCCGAACGGCCCGTCCGCCGGCGTGTAACCGTACGGCTCCCGCGCGATGGACGGCCGGATCGCCGGCAACGCCTTCCACGGCACCCCGAACCTTTCGAACAGAACCGGGTCCCACTGGAGCTCCGCCAGGTTGCACAGGAGCGTGCGCGAGGCGTTGGTCGGGTCCGTCACGTGCGCGCCCCCGCGCGGCCCACCGGTCAGGTTCCAGATCACCCAGGTGTCCATCGTGCCCAGCAGCAAGTGTCCGGAGGCCGCGAGCTCGCGCACCTCGCGGACGTTGTCGAGGAGCCACCGGATCTTGGTTGCGGAGAAGTAGGTCGAGATCGGAAGCCCCGAACGGGCCCGCACGTCCTCCTCCCACCCCCGCTCGATCGCCGCCCGGCACACCGCCGCCGTCCGCGTGTCCTGCCAGACGATCGCGTTCGAAGCCGGCCGCCCGTCCCGCGCATCCCAGGCCACGACTGTCTCCCGCTGGTTCGTGATCCCGATCGCCAGCACCCGCCCCGCCGGCGCTGCCCGCAGCGCCTCGAAGATCGTCTCGTCCACCCGCTCCTGAATCTCGAGCGGGTCGTGCTCGACCCAGCCCGGCTGCGGAAAGATCTGCCGGTGCTCGCGGTAGGCCGAGGCGGCCGGACGTCCCTCGAGGTCGAACAGGATGCAGCGAGACCCCGTGGTGCCCTGATCGATCGCCGCCACGTACTCGCGCATCGGGAGGGTGATCCTATCCGCGCGGGTTTCCTGTGCCGTCATCCTGAGCGATGCGAAGGATCCCGGACTCTATTGAAAGGCTTCGCGGTGCTGCAGCCGGGGCGAGTTCGCTTCGACCCTGAGCTCGATTTTGACCAGTGTCGAAGTCGCTGAAGAACGCGAAGTGGGGAGTCCTGAGGACGGGATCCGCTCCGGCGCCTGCGCGAGAGCCGCGATCGGCGCACAGAGCATCAGGACGGCCTGAAAGGTCCTCCGTCGCACATGGAAACTATAGAGGCGTCGGGCCCCAGCGGGCCGACCGCCGAATTCGCTATCATGCGCCGAACTTCATGACGCTGACCGCCGGAACCCGTCTCGGTCCCTACGAGATCCTCGGGCCGCTCGGCGCCGGAGGGATGGGCGAGGTCTACCGCGCGCGTGACCGGAAGCTCGACCGCGACGTCGCCGTCAAGGTCCTCCCCGCGCACCTGACCACCAACCCCGACGCCCTCGCCCGCTTCGAGCGCGAGGCCAAGGCCGTCGCCGCGCTCTCGCACCCGAACATCCTCTCGATCTTCGACTTCGGCACGCACGACGGCGTTTCGTACGCGGTCACGGAGCTGCTCGAGGGAGAGACCCTCCGCGGCAAGCTGGACGGCTCGACCCCGACCCAGAAGCAGGCGGTCGACTGGGCACTCCAGATCGCGCGGGGCCTCTCCGCGGCGCACGGCAAGGGCGTCGTGCACCGCGACCTCAAGCCCGAGAACGTCTTCGTGTCCAACGAGGGGCACGTCAAGATCCTCGACTTCGGCCTGGCGAAACGCGTTGACGCGGCTCCGGCCGAGCAGACGAGCGCGCCGACGGGCGACGGCTCCGGCCACACCGAGCCCGGCACCGTCATGGGCACGATGGGCTACATGTCGCCCGAGCAGCTCCGCGGGCTTCCCGTCGACCATCGCACGGACCTCTTCTCCTTCGGGGCGATCCTGTACGAGCTGCTCTCCGGCAGGAAGGCGTTCAAGCGCGACACGGCGAGCGACACGATCGCCGCCGTCCTCAAGGAGGAGCCTCCCGAGCTGACGGAGTCCGGGCGGAATGTCTCGCCCGCGCTCGACCACATCGTGCGGCACTGCCTGGAGAAGGACCGCGAGAACCGGTTCCAGACCGCGAAAGACGTGGCGTTCGCGCTCTCGGAGGCCTCGTCGCCCACGACGACCGTCACGAGCGGCGTCTACGTCGTTCCCCCGCCGCCGCGCCGCGGACCGGGGAAGGCGATCCTGGCCATCGCCGCCTTCGTCGCGGTCTTCGTCGTCGCGGCAATCCTGCTCTGGCGGCGCCCCGCGCCCGTCTCAACCCCCTCCTCCTCGAAGCCCGGCGTCCGGCGCGTCGCCGTCCTGCCCTTCGAGAACCTGGGCGCCGTCGAGGACGACTACTTCGCCGACGGCATCGCGGACGCGATTCGCGGCAAGCTCACGTCGCTGCCGGGCCTGCAGGTCATCGCGCGCGGCAGCTCGACGCCCTACAAGAAGACGACGAAGACGCCGCAGGAGATCGCGAAGGAGCTCGACGCGCACTACCTCCTGACCGCAACCGTGCGCTGGCAGAAAGGCTCCGGCGACAACCGCGTGCAGGTCAGCCCGGAGCTCGTCGAGATCGGGGAGTCCGGGGCTCCCACGTCGCGCTGGCAGGAGCCCTTCGACGCGGCCCTGACCGACGTCTTCCAGGTGCAGTCGGACATCGCGACCAAGGTGGCGCAGGCGCTCGGCGCCGCGCTCGGAGAGGGCGAGGAGAAGCGGCTGTCCGAGAGCCCCACCAGGAATCTCGCCTCCTACGACTCATTCCTCAAGGGCGAGGCGACCTCGACGGGAATGGCGGCGACCGATCCTCCCACGCTTCGGAAGGCTCTCGCCTACTACGAGCAGGCGGTGGCTCTGGACCCTAGTTTCGCGCAGGGATGGGCGCGGGTCGCCGTGGCCAGCTCGCTCCTGTACGCGAATAGCGTCCCGGATCCTCGCCTGGCCGAGCGCGCACGACAGGCCGCGGAGAAGGCGCTCGCGCTCGAGCCCGGCCGGCCAGAGGGATACCACGCGCTCGGAAACGTCGAGCGACTCGTGGTCCGCGACATGGCCCGCGCGCGGGAGCAGTACGCCAAAGGGCTGCGTCTCGCTCCGAATTCCGTAGATCTTCTCGGGGCGTCCGCGACGGTCGAGCAAGCGATCGGGCTCGCCGACACGGCTCTGGCGTACGCGAAGCAGGCCGAACGCCTCGATCCGCGATCGGTGTCCGCCGGCCGGCGGGTGGGCGCCATGCTTCTTGTGCTCCGGCGCTATCCCGAGGCGATCGCCGCACTCGATCGGGCCCTCGTCCTTTCGCCCTCGACTCTCAACGTCATCCAGTATCGGGCGATGGCGTCTCTCGGCCAGGGAGACCTCGCCGGCGCCCGGACGGTGATCCGATCCGTCCCGAAGGAGGTCGAGCCGACGGCGCTCGTCGCCTACCTCGCCCACTACAACGATCTCGCCTGGGTCCTGGACGAGGAGCAACGCGACCTCCTCCTGCGGCTGACCCCGGACGCGTTCGACGGCGACCCCGCGGCGCTCGAGCTCTGCCTGGCCCAGGCCTACGCGCTTAAGGGAGACGCCGCCAACACGCGCATCCACGCGGAGGAGGCGCGGAAGGGTTTCGAGGATCAGCTCCGAGCAGCTCCGAACGACGACCAGCGGTACGCCCTCCTGGGCCTCGCTCTCGCTTACCTGGGCAAGAAGGACGAAGCGATCCGGAACGGTCTGCGCGCCGTCGAGCTGATGCCGATCGCGAGGGACGCCGCCGGCGGCACCTACGATCAGCAGGTGCTGGTGCGGACCTACATCCTCGCAGGCGACCCGGAGAAGGCGATCGACAGGCTCGAGCCGCTGTTGAAGAGACCGGGCTTCTTCTCGCCCGGCTGGCTCAAAGTCGACCCCACCTTCGATCCGCTGCGCGGGAATCCGAGGTTCGAGAAGCTCGTGGCGGGGAAGTGAGGCGTCCGCGGGACTTCGGAGCGAGCTTCTTGCTTCGATAGCCGCAGGGGGCGCCCGGCAAACGCGACGTATCCGCTCTCGTTCGCTCAAACCGGATGTCTTCTCAGTCAATTGTTAACATCCCTACGGTCAACAGTTTGCGTTGTATTACAAAATAGTGTAATATTAGGTGGCCGGCATGATCAGGAATTCAGATGCTTAAGGACGCAAGAAACCACAAAGGTTGGACCCAGGCACAAACCGCCGCTCGGCTGGGCGTCTCCCAGGGCTATCTGTCCCTTTTGGAGCGCGGACTCAGAACCCCATCATCGGATGTCGTCGAGGCTGTCCGGAAGGCCTTCGGCCCCGATGTTTCGCTTTCTCTCGAGAACCAATTACTCGTTCCCGCGGACGATCTCGCCAGGCGTCTGGCGGCTCTCGGCTACGAACCGCTCGCGTACCTTGGTGGCCGCGCAAAGCAAGCGCCCCAGGAAGTGCTGCTCGCCGCCCTCTCGCATCCGGATCTCGAAGCGCGCCTCGTCGAAGCCCTGCCTTGGGTTGCTTTCGCATTTCCACATCTCGACTGGGATTGGCTCGTTGATGGCGCCAAGCGCCGCGACCTCCAGAACCGCTTGGGGTACGTGACGACCCTGGCTCGAGAAGTCGCGGAGCGAAAGGGCGACTCGCAAACCGTGTCCGCTCTTCGAGAGACGGAAGATCGTCTCGAACGGTCGATCCTCGCTCGCGAAGACACGCTCTGTCGGGATTCCATGACCGCCGCCGAGAGAAACTGGCTGCTCGAGAAGCGGCCCGACGAGGCGAAGCGCTGGCGAGTGCTGAGCGACTTGCGTTCCGAGCATCTTCCGTATGCAGCCTGACATCCCGCAGCCCTGGCTCGCCTTCTTGCGCGACGTCGACAGGGCGGTCTCGAGCGCGACCATCCTGCACTGCCTCGGTGGCTTCGTGGTCGCGATGCAGTACGGGATGCCGCGCCCGACCGCGGACATCGACCTGCTTTGCGTCCTTCCCGACGCCTCACGAAACGAGCTTTCATGCCTCGCCGGGAAGGGATCGCCTCTCCACTCGAAGCACAGGGTCTATCTCGATTTCGTGGTTCTTCGCGTAGAGCCCGCTGAGTATCGAGATCGGTTGTTGGAAATGTTTCCAGGCACATTCGAACGCCTTCGGCTGATGGCGCTCGATCCCTACGATTTGCCACTCAGCAAGCTGGATCGGAACAGCCCCAAGGACCGCGAGGACTTCCTCTACCTGGCTGAGTCCGTTCCGTTGGACATGACTCGAGTCCGCGCTCGATACGAGTCGGACATAGCTCCCTACGTCTTCGAGGCTACGGAGAAGACTCTGAGGCTCACGCTCGAATTTTGGATCGCTAGTGTCGAGGAGCTTAGGAACCGCCCAGGGGCGAATCGTCGATAACCGCCCAGCGCGGCATAGAATCCTCTCCGGATGCCCTCGGTCCTCCTCACCGTCAACGGCAAGCCCCGGCGCGTAGACGCGCCCCCCGACGAGACGCTCCTCGTCGTTCTCCGCGACCGGCTGGATCTGACCGGCACCAAGTACGGCTGCGGCGAAGGGCAGTGCGGGGCGTGCATGGTGCTCCTCGACGGCAAGGCGGTGCCGTCCTGCCAGACCCCCGTCTCCGAGGCCGCGGGCAAGAAGATCGTCACGATCGAGGGCCTCGCCCAGAACGGCCGGCTCCATCCGGTCCAGGCGGCATTTCTAGAGGCCGAAGCGTTCCAGTGCGGCTACTGCACGCCCGGAATGATCGTCGCGTCGGTCGCGCTCCTGAAGGCGAACCCGAAGCCCGGCACCGAGGCCATCGTCGAGACGCTCTCCCGCAACGTCTGCCGGTGCGGCACGCATTCGCGGATCGTGAAGGCCGTCCAGGCGGCCGCGAAGACGGGAGCCGCGAAGTGAGCCGGCGCGCCCCGGTCGACCCCGAGCTCGCCGACCACGAGATCCCGAGCCTCCACTGGTTCGACCTCGACCGCCGCCGCTTCCTTCAGCTCTTCGGCGGCGGCCTCGCCATCTGCCTCGCCGCCCCCGAAGCCGCCCTCCTCGAAGCCCAGGAGTCCGGCCGCGCGCGCCAGAACCGCGATCTCCCGAAGGATCTCGCCGCCTGGCTCCACATCGACAAGGACGGCAAGGTAACAGTCTTCACCGGCAAGGCCGAGGTGGGGCAGAACATCCGGACCTCGCTCGCGCAGCAGGTCGCCGAGGAGCTCCGCGTTCAAGTGGACGCGATCCGCATGGTCATGGGCGACACCGACCTCTGCCCGTGGGACGCCGGCACCTTCGGCAGCCGCACCACTCCGAACATGGGGCCGCAGCTTCGCGCCGTCGGGGCGACCGCGCGCGAGGCGTTGATCGACCTCGCCGCCGGGCGCTGGAAGGTCTCCCGCGACGGCCTCGCCGCCGAGAACGGCAAAGTCCTCGATTCCGCGGGCAAGCGCTCGATCTCCTACGGCGAGCTGACCCTTGGCGAGAAGCTCGTCAAGACCCTCCCCGCCGACGTCGCGACCGTTGCTGTCACGCCCGCCTCGAAGTGGAAGGTCGCCGGCACGACCGTCCCCAAGGTCGACGGCCGCGGCTTCGTCACAGGCGCGCACAAGTACGCCTCCGATATGAGGCGTCCCGGCATGCTCCACGGGAAGATCCTCCGCGCGCCCGCCCTCGAGGCAGCCCTCGTCTCCCTCGCCGGCGCCAAGGCCGGTGCGATCCCCGGAGTCAAAGTCGTGCGCGACGGCGACTTCGCCGGCGTCGTCGCTGCGGACCTCACGACCGCCGAGCGCGCCCTCGCCACCCTCGCTTCCGACGCCAAGTGGAAGGAAACCTCCGGCCAACCCTCCAACCAGACCATCTTCGAGTACCTCAAGAAGAACACCGAGTCCGAGGGCGGAGAACGCGCCCAGCCCCGCGTCAAAGGCTCCTTCGACGAAGCCCTCGCCTCCGCCGACGTCAAGCTCTCGCAGACCTACACCGTCGAGTACATCGCCCACGCCCCGCTCGAGCCCCGCGCCGCCGTTGCCGAATGGACCGGCGACAGGGTGACAGTCTGGACCGGCACCCAGCGCCCCTTCGGAGTTCGCGAGGAACTCGCCACCGCGCTCCGAATCCCGAGCGAGAACGTCCGCGTCATCGTCCCCGACACCGGCTCCGCCTACGGTGGCAAGCACTCCGGCGACGCCGCCATCGAGGCCGCGCGCCTGTCCAGGGCGGCCGGCAAGCCCGTCAAGGTCGTCTGGACCCGCGAGGAGGAGTTCACCTGGGCGTACCTGCGCCCCGCCGGCGTCATCGAGGTGCGAAGCGGCGCGCGCAAGGACGGCACCCTCCTCGCGTGGGAGTTCCACAACTACAACTCCGGCCCCTCCGGCATCGCGACCCCGTACGACGTCGCCAACCAGAAGATCCAATACCACCCCGTCAAGTCGCCTCTGCGCCAGGGCTCCTACCGCGCCCTCGCCGCCACCGCCAACCACTTCGCCCGCGAGAGCCACATGGACGAGCTCGCGCAAGAGCTGGGCATGGATCCCCTCGCGTTCCGCATGAAGAACCTCACCGACCCGCGCCTCCGAACCGTCTTCGAGGCCGCCGCCGACAAGTTCGGCTGGGCCAAACGCAAGCCCCAGCCCGGCCGCGGATTCGGCATCGCTGGCGGAGTCGAGAAGGGCGGCTACATCGCCCTCTGCGCCGAAGTCCAGGTGGATGGCGCCGGCGATCCGCCCTCCCGCCGCGTCCAGATCCGACGCATCACCGCCGCCTTCGAGTGCGGCGCCGTCGTCAACCCCGACGGCCTTCGCAACCAGGTCGAGGGCGCCATCGTCCAGGGCATCGGCGGGGCGCTCCTCGAAGCCATCCGCTTCGAGAACGGCCGCATCATCAACCCCCGCTTCTCCCAGTACCGCCTCCCTCGCTTTCCCGACGTCCCACCGATCGACCTCGTGATCCTCGACCGCAAGGACCTCCCGTCGGCGGGCGCGGGGGAGACCCCCATCGTCGGAATCGCGCCGGCGGTGGCGGGGGGGATCTTCGAGGCGACCGGGGAGCGGAGGCGGCGGCTGCCGCTTAGCCCGGCCTGACGTTTTCTGGTTCCCTTGCGCGGTCGATCCTTCGCGCGTGTGCCGGGTTCCGTTAGGTTGAGTACACTACACGTGATGTATCTGCGAACGGCTGAAGCCGAACAGTCAGGGCCGAGGCGCGTGAGATGAGCCCACAAGTCGCGCAGCGCAAAGAGCTCATTCAACGGCTCTGCCGGGACTTCCACGTTCGGC
>JBKJWL010000211.1:0-16021 GCA_046716885.1 Thermoanaerobaculia bacterium
AAACGCGGGAAGCCATCGCGGCCGGCGAGGTCTACCAGGCGGTGATCTCGCAGCGCTGGACGGCGCCGCTGGAGCTCGACCCCTTCGACGTGTACCGCGCGCTGCGGACCCTGAACCCCTCTCCCTACCTCTTCTATCTCGAGACCCGGGAGGCGAGCCTGCTCGGCTCCTCGCCCGAGATGCTCGTGCGTTGCCGGGGGCGCGAGGTCGAGACGCGTCCGATCGCCGGGACCGTCGCCCGTGGCCGGTCCCCCGCGGAGGACGCCGTTCTGGCGGCCGGCTTGCTCGCCGACCCGAAGGAGCGTGCCGAGCACGTCATGCTGGTGGACCTCGCGCGCAACGACCTCGGCCGAGTCTGCGAGATCGGAAGCGTCCGGGTGCCTCGCTACGCGTCGGTCGAAAAGTTCTCGCACGTGCAGCATCTGGTCTCGGAGGTCCACGGCATACTTGCGCCGGGAGCGAGCGCCGCCGACGCTTTGCGGGCCTGCTTTCCCGCGGGGACGCTGACGGGAGCGCCCAAGATCCGGGCGATGGAGCTGATCGACGAGCTCGAGAGCGCGCGGCGCGGGGTCTACGGCGGAGCCGTGGGATATTTCGACGCCGCCGGCAACTGCGACATGGCCATCGCGATCCGCACGGCCGTCGTGGAGAAAGGGGTTTGCCGCATCCAAGCCGGCGCGGGCATCGTCGCGGACTCGGTTCCCGAAAAAGAGTACGCCGAGGCCGAAGCGAAGGCCGAGGCGCTCTTGCGCGCGGTCGATCTCGCTCGTGAGTGGTTTGGCTCGGCGAGTCCAGCATGATCTTCGTCGTCGACAACTACGACTCCTTCACCTACAACCTCGTGCAGGCGCTGGGCAAGCTCGACCGCGAAGTGGTCGTCGCGCGCAACGACCGCTTCGAGCCGCGCGAAGCCGCGGCGCGCGGACCCAGGGCGGTGGTGATCTCGCCCGGGCCGGGGCGGCCGGAGAGGGCGGGTCGGTCGATGGAGATGATCGGCGTGGCCCTGGACGCCGGGATCCCGCTTCTCGGCGTTTGTCTGGGTCACCAGGCCCTGGCGGCGTTCCATGGCGGCGTCGTCGAGCGGGCGCCGGAGCCCCGGCACGGCAAGAGCTCACTCGTCCGGCACGACGGCTCGACCCTCTTTCAGGGCCTCTCGAGCCCCTTCGAAGCCGGGCGATACCATTCGCTCGTGGTTCGGGAGGAAGGTTTGCCGCCGGAGCTCGCCGTCACGGCGCGAAGCGAGGACGGTCTCGTGATGGCTCTGGCTCACCGCGCCAGGCCCGTCTTCGGCGTGCAGTTTCACCCCGAGTCCGTCCTCACACCCGAGGGCGAGCGGCTACTCGCCAACTTCCTGGGAGTCGCTCCGTGACGCCCAACGTCGCTGAGGCGCTCAAGATCGTCTCGGATCGCCGGTCGTTGACGCGCGAGCTGGCTGAGGAGGCCTTCGGCGACCTGATGGACGGACAGGCCAGCGAGGCGCAGAAGGGAGCCATCCTGCTGGGCATCGCGACCCGCGGCGAAACTTGCGAGGAGATCGCGGGCGCCGCCGCCGCGCTCCGCAGCCGGATGCGCCGCGTGCCGACACACCGCTCGCCGCTGCTCGATACGTGTGGCCCGGGCGGTCTCGGGCGCGACCTCTTCAACCTCTCGACGGCCGCGGCGATCGTTGCCGCGGGGGCCGGCGCCGCCGTCGCCAAGCACGGCAACCGTTCCATCTCCTCGCGGGTCGGGTCGGCGGACATCCTGGCGGCGAGCGGCGTCGACGTGGACCTCGATCCGGTCCGGGCGGGAAGGATCCTGGACGAGACCGGGATCGTCTTCCTCTTCGCCCCGGCGTTCCATCCGGCCATGAAGGAGCTCGGCACCGTGCGGCGCGAGCTCGGCATCCGGACGATCTTCAACGCGCTCGGCCCCCTCGCGAATCCGGCCGGCGCGACCCGACAGCTCATGGGAGTCGGGCGGCCGGAGCTGGCGCGGCTGCTCGCGGACGCGCTTGCCGCGCTCGGCAACGAGCGGGCGATCGTCTTTCACTCGGAAAACGGCCTCGACGAGCTGACTCCCGGCGTGTCCGCGTTCGGCGTGGAGGTGCGGGACGGCTGGACGCGTCCCTGGCGGCTCGACGCGGGCGCTCTGTCCCAGAAGCCCGTGGATCTGGCCGAGCTCGCGGGGGGCGACGCCCGCGAGAACGCCGCCATGCTCGCCCGGCTTCTCGAGGGAGAGCCGGGCGCGCGGCGCGAGGCTGTCCTTTTGAACGTCGCCGTGGCCCTCGTGGTCGAGGGCCGGGCTCAGAACGTCGAGGACGGCTACGAGCAGGGGCGCACCGCAATCGACAGCGGCGCGGCGAGAAACCGCTTCCAGGCGCTCTGCGTCGCGTCGGGCGCCGCGTGAGCGGCGCGCTGGCGGAGATCCTGGCGGCCAAGCGCGCGAGACTCTCCCGGGGCGAGTACGGGGGGACAGGCAAAGCCGCCCGGCCGACCGACGGACCGAGCTTCGCTGCGGCCCTTCGAGAGTCGGGAACCCGGATCATCGCCGAGATCAAGGCTAAGTCGCCGTCGGCCGGCGAGATCCTGAACGGCGCCGACGGCAAGATCGAGAGCTTCGCGTTGTACTACCGCCGGGGTCGCGCGGCCGCGATCTCCGTCGTGACCGAGGAAGATTTCTTCGGCGGCAGGCCCGAGTGGGTCCCTCGCGCAAAGAGCATTTCCGGTCTCCCGGTGCTCATGAAGGACTTCGTGGTTTCGGAGAGCCAGCTCGACTTCGCGGTCTCGCTTGGCGCCGATGCCGTCCTCCTGATCGTTCGCGCGCTGTCGGACGAGGAGCTCGAGGCGCTGCGGCGCGGAGCCAGGAAGCGCGGGCTCGCGACCGTGGTCGAGGCGCACGACGCGGCGGAGATCAGGCGCGCAGCGGCGGTCGACCCGGATGTTCTCGGTGTCAACGCGCGCGACCTGTCGACCTTCTCGACGGACCTCGGCGCGCTCGCGGCGATGGCGAAAGAGGTTCCCGCGGGCCCGGTGCGGCTGGCCGAGAGCGGGATCCGGACCCGCGACGAGA
Source organism: Thermoanaerobaculia bacterium (assembly GCA_046716885.1). GTDB lineage: Bacteria > Acidobacteriota > Thermoanaerobaculia > UBA5066 > Gp7-AA6 > DAHUXD01. Next base: position 3,052 of record JBKJWL010000211.1, read on the forward strand.
TCGTGCGGCTGACGGACGCCGGCTTTCAGGCTTTTCTCGTCGGGGAGACGCTGCTCCGCGCCGACGACCCCGAAGAGGAGCTGCGGAGCCTGCGCGGATGACCGCGGTCAAGATCTGCGGGCTGACGCGCCGCGAGGACGTCGTCGCCGCGTGCGAAGCGGGGGCGTCTCTGCTGGGGTTCAACTTCGACGCCTCGTCTCCACGCCGCCTCACGATCGAAAGCGCTCGCGAGCTGGCGCGAGCCGCCGTTCCCGGAGTCGGGCGGGTCGGAGTTTTCTTCCGGGCGGAGCGTTCCGCGATCCGGCGCGCCATCGCGGAGGTTCCGCTCGACTACGTCCAGCTTCACCGGCCCGTGACGGCGGAGGACGTGGACTCCCTGGCAGTGCCGATTTTCGCCGCCGTGCGTATCGAAGGCGGCCTCGACGCGGTTCCCCCGGAGGAGGTCCTTTCGCGCTGCGGCGGTCTCCTGTGGGATTCGAGCGCCGGGAAAGGCCGCCGTCCGGACTGGAGCCGCGTCCCGCCGCCGAAGAGCGTGCCCATACCCGTGTTCGTCGCCGGCGGGCTCGACGCCGAGACAGTGGGCGGGGTTATCCGGAGCCTTCAGCCGTCGGGAGTCGACGTGGCGTCGGGTGTCGAAAGCGCCCCGGGGATCAAGGATCCCGAGAAGCTCTTGCGGTTCTTTGCCGCGGTTCGGGAGGCCGATCTTGAAGGGATCTGACCGCAAGGGCTACTTCGGCGAGTACGGGGGGCGGTTCGCTCCCGAGACGCTCATGGCGCCGCTCGAGGAGCTGGAGAAAGCTTTCCGGAAGTGGCGCCGGGATCGGCGGTTCCGAGCGGAGCTCGACGACCTGCTCGCAAGCTACGCGGGCCGGCCCACGCCCGTGACCTTCGCCCGCCGCCTCTCGGAGCGCTCCGGAGGCGCGCGCATCGCGCTGAAACGGGAAGACCTGCTGCATACCGGAGCCCACAAGCTCAACAACGCGCTCGGCCAGGTCCTGCTCGCGCGCCGGATGGGGAAGACGCGCGTGGTCGCGGAGACCGGCGCGGGGCAGCATGGAGTCGCCACGGCGGCCGCCGCCGCGAAGCTGGGAATTCCCTGCTGCGTTTACATGGGAGTGACCGACATGGCCCGCCAGGCGCCGAACGTGTCGCGCATGCGCCTCTTCCAGGCCGAGGTCGTGGGCGTGGACGCGGGCTCGAAGACGTTGAAGGACGCCATCAACGAGGCCCTGCGCGACTGGACCGAAAACGTCGCGACGACCCACTACGTGCTCGGGTCGGCGCTCGGCCCTCACCCTTACCCCTCGATCGTGCGGGAGTTCCAGTCGGTCATCGGGCGCGAGGCCCGCGCGCAGATGCGGAGGCTGGCCGGGCGGGACCCGCGGGCCGCGGTGGCGTGCGTGGGCGGGGGCTCGAACGCGATCGGCCTTTTCGCGGCGTACCTCAAGTCCCGCGTCAGGCTTTACGGCGTCGAGGCGGGCGGCACCGGGGCCGGCCCGGGAGAGCACGCGGCGCGGTTCTCGGGCGGCTCCGCGGGCGTGCTTCACGGCACGCGCACGATGGTGCTGCAGGACGAAGCGGGTCAGACGCTGCCGACCCATTCGGTGTCGGCGGGCCTGGACTATCCGGCGGTGGGTCCCGAGCACTCTGCCCTTCACGACTCCGGGCGCGTCACCTATGTGAAGGTCTCGGATCGCGAGGCGCTCGACGCCTTCGCTTTGCTATGCGAAACCGAGGGGATCCTTCCCGCGCTCGAGTCCGCGCACGCCATCGCCTTCGCGGCAAAGCTCGCCCGGAAGCTCCCGCGGTCCGCGTGGATCCTGGTCAACCTCTCCGGCCGCGGCGACAAGGACATGGACGAGTACCTGCGCCTGCGGCCCGGCGCGCGCGCTTGACTCGCATCGCCGGGGCCTTCGCGCGCGCTCGCGGCGAAGGCCGCGCGGCCTTCGTCGCGTACCTGACGGCGGGGGACCCGTCGCTCGAGGGGACAGTCGGCCTCGCGCGGGCTCTGGCGCGCTCCGGCACGGACGTGCTGGAGCTCGGCGTCCCCTTCTCCGATCCGATCGCGGACGGCCCCGTCCTGCAGCGGGCAGCCTGCCGGGGTCTCGAGGCGGGAACGACACTCGCGACCGTCTTCACGATCGCCCGCAGGATTCGAGCAGAGACCGCCATGGCGCTGGTTCTCTTCTCGTACGTCAACCCGATTCTCAGGCATGGAGTCTCGCGGGCCGCCGACGACGCCCGCGCGGCCGGGATCGACGGCGTCCTCCTGACGGACATGCCTCCGGAAGAGGCGCACGACATCCAGCCCGTGTTCCGCAAGGCCGGGCTCGACACGATTTTTCTGGTCTCGCCGACCTCTACGCCCCGCCGCATGCGCGAGGCGGCGCGCCTGTCGAGCGGGTTTCTGTACGTTGTCTCGAGGCTCGGGACGACGGGCGCCCGCGCCGCGCTTCCCGCCGACCTCGAGCGAACCGTGGCGCGCTCGCGTCGCTCGGCGGGCGAACTTCCGATCGCGGTCGGCTTCGGCATCTCGACGCCCGAGACCGCCCGACGGGCGGCAAGGCTCGCCGACGGAGTCGTCGTGGGCTCCGCGCTCGTCCGCGCGGCCGAGACCGCGGGAGAGAGACGGGAGGAGGCGGTCGCGTCGCTGGCTCGCTCGCTCGTCGCCGCATGCGGCCGAGGGCGAGAATAGGCGGAGGATGCGGAGCGAGGGGGAGTGCCTGAAGCTTCTCCGGCGGGCGAACCTGCCGGAAGAGACGCTCGAGGAAATCCTGTCCAACCGCTCGGCTCGAAAGTTCCACGCCGTTCGGATGGCGCTGGCGGCGCATCCCCGGACTCCCCGAGGCGAGGCGCTCTCCCTGGTCGCCACTCTCTTCTGGCGTGACCTGGCGCACCTGTCCGCCAACTCCCGCGTACACCCCGCCGTTCGCCGGGCGGCCGACCTCGACCTGATGCGCCGACTCCCCGAGATGGCAGTGGCTGAGAGGGTGGACCTCGCCCGCAACGTCGGCCGGGGGACCCTGCTGTTCCTGCGAGGCGACCCCGATCCCCGGGTCCTTGCCTCAGTCCTGGAAAACCGATTCACCATCGAGGCGGACGTCATCCAGGCGGCCGCCCGGCCAGAGGCGATCGCGGCCAATTTGAGCCTGATCGCCGAGCATCCCCGCTGGAGCCTGCGCCCGGCCGTCCGCAGCGCGGTCCTTCGGCATCCGAACCTGCCCCTCCCCGTGGCTCTGTCCCTCGTGAGCCGGGCCAATCTCGAGGACCTGCGGGGAGTGCGCGACTCGCCCCGTTCGCCCCCCCTGCTGAGGGCGTGCGCGGAAAGAGTCCTTGCGGAGAGGACCGACCGGGGCTAGGATCCAAGGTCATCAATCCGGGGAGTGAGAATGGGTGAGACACCGGCCCGCACGTTCGGAGACGAGCTCCGTCGGGAGAGGCTCATCCGGGAAGTCCCCCTCGACGAAATTTCCGGCGCCACGAAGATTTCTTTGCGGCTGCTGACCGCGCTCGAGGCGAGCGACCTCTCGAAGCTGCCGGCGCCGGTCTTCACGCGCGGGTTCATCCGGGCGTATTCACGGCACCTGGGCCTGGATCCGGACGAGATGGTCAACGCCTACCTGGCGGACCTCGCGCCCGAGAAAGCGCGCGAAGCCTTGCCGAAGAAAGGGAGCCTGCGGTCGCGGTTTCTGCGCGGCCGGCGCGGCGCCGCCGGAACGATCGTCGTCAGCGTGACGGCGGTCCTGCTCCTACTCGGATTGATCGCGCGGCCGGAGCGGCGCAGCGCGCCCGGCCGAACGGGCGCCGCTCAGTCCGTCGCGCCGGTGTCGTTCAAGAACGTCGCCGTCTCGCCGGGCCCGGCGCCGGGGCTCTCGGAGCCTGCGGCCGCCGTCCAGCCTTCTCCCGCCATGAGCGGCGTCTCGATGCTGTTGGAGTTCGATCAGGATTCCTGGACCGAAGTATCCGCCGACGGAGCGCCGGTTTTCTCGGGGCTCATCCGCCGCGGCACCAAGCGCCAGTTCGAGGCGCGCGAGGGATTCCGGATCACGCTCGGCAACGCCGGCGGCGTGCGCGTCACCGTGGACGGCCACGCGCTCGAGCCGCTCGGAAGCTCCGGTCAGGTCATCCGCGACCTTCGCGTGCCCGCACCGCGGCTGACCCGGAGCTGAGGCTCCCGCACCCGCCCTTGGCCGATCCCCGGACCCCTTCCACGGCTGGCCCCCAGGACATCGTCTCGATCGTCCGATCCGCGGACGCATCGCGCGACCTGCGGCTCTTCGCGGCGCGGGGCCTGCTTCCCCTCGAGCGCGACGACCGTCTGAGGGCGCTGCTGGCGGTCGTCGAGGACGCCGATCCGGACATACAGGGACCGGCCCGGGAGACGCTGGCAGCCGTCCCTCCCGACGATGCCGTCCGCTTTCTCAACGAGGGAGATCCGTCTCGAGGCGAGCTCGACATTCTCAGCCAGCACAGCGAAGACCCCTTCGTCCTCGAGCGGATCATCCGGCATCGCGACGTCGGCGACGAGACCCTGCTCCGCCTTGCGGGAAATGTGGCCGGGGCGGCCCAGGACGCGCTGATCGTGAACCAGGTGCGGCTGATCCGGCAGCCGGCTTTGATCGACGCCCTTCTCGCCAATACGTCTCTCACGCCGGACGGCAGGCGCCGGCTCCGCGAGCTGCAGGAGGAGTTCTTCGAGAAGGAGACGCGCCGCCGCGAGCAGGAGCGGGTGCGACGCGAAGAGGACGAGCTCCGCGCCCGGCAGGAAGCCGAGGGCATCGTCTTCGAGGAAGCGGCGGAGGCGGCTCCGGATTCGGCGGACCCGCTCGCGGGGCTCGGTGAGGAGGTCCCGGAAGACGAGTTCAACCGGGCCAACCTCGCGCAGATCTTCCGGCGCATCTCGGTCATGACGATCAAGGAGAAGGTCGAGCTCGCGCAAAAGGGAACCAAGGAGGAACGCCGGATCCTCATCGCTGACGCCAACACGATCGTGAGCCTCGCCGTCCTCAATTGCGAATCCATCGGGATGGCCGAGGTGGAGGCCTTTTGCGCGATGCGGCACCTCCACACTCAGATCTTCCAGGAGATCGCGTCCACCCGGGAATGGATCAAGCGGCCGAAGATCCAGTTCGCGTTGGTGACCAATCCCTCGGTTCCGCTGAGCGTCACCCTGCCGCTGGTGAAGTACCTGAACATGCGCGACCTGCGCAACATCAAGCGCGACCGAAATCTCGCCGAGGGGATTCGGATGGCAGCGCGAAAGATCCTTTTCGACAAGCACCGCTGAGGGCTTCCCTGGGCCCGATCCGAGGCCGCGGCGCGCGCCGGGCCACCAGGCCCTTGCCGCGGCCGGGGCTTATCTCGTATGTTAACCTCTGTTGAAAAAATCCGCTGCGCGGTCGAGGTCCCAACACGATGTCCCGAGACGCTGACTATTACGGCCTCCTCGGCGTGGCGAAGGATGCCAGCGAGGTCGAAATCCGGGAGCGCTTCCGAGCGCTGGCGCGGGAGGCGCATCCCGACAGGGCCCCGGCAGGGAAGAAGGCCGAGGCGGAAACGAAGTTTCAGATGCTGACGGAAGCGGTGAACGTGCTGACCAATGCCGAGCGCCGGAAGGGCTACGACTTCGACCTGGCGGCCGCGGCGGGCGCGGCGGGGGGCGACGGGGATCCGGTCGCGCAGAACTACGTGACCCAGGGGATCGCCGCGTACAAGGACCGCAACTACGCGGAGGCGGCCGGCAACTTCCAGCTCGCCACCACGCGCAACCCGAAGGACATCAAGGCCCAGCACTACCTCGGCCTCGCTTCGGCGCGGGCGGGCGACGTCCGCGCCGCGGTCAAAGCGATCGAAGCCGCGCTCAGCATCGAGCCCCACAACGGAACCGTGCTGAAGGACGCGGGGGCGATCTTCCGCCAGGCCGGCCTCCTGTTGAAAGCTGAGAAGGCCTACCAGGAGGCGCTTCGGTGGGACGCTTCGGCGGGCGACGCACGCAAGGCGCTCGAAGAGATCCGTGTGCAGCGCGCGGGCAGGGGCTGAGTGTCGAGGATGGCGACGATCGAAGCCTTCGGCCTGACGGACGTCGGCAAGAAGCGCAAGCACAACGAGGATGCGTTCGCGCTCGATGAGGACGAGGGCCTCTTCATCGTGGCCGACGGAATGGGAGGGCACGCGGCCGGCGAGGTGGCGGCGAAGATCACCGTGGAGACGATCGCCGAGTTCATCGCGGCGACCCGCCAGAAGGAAGAGGCGACCTGGCCGTTCAAGTACAACCACAAGCTCGACTTCAACAGCAACCGGCTCGCGATCTCGATCGAGAAGGCCAACGAGCGCGTGATGTCGGCCGTGTCGGCGCAGCCGTGGCTGAAGGGGATGGGCACGACCGTCGTGGCCGGCCTGTTGAACGACAAGATCCTCTCGCTCGCCCACGTGGGCGACAGCCGGGCGTACCTGTATCGCGCCGGCGAGCTGACACGGGTGACCGACGACCACTCCTGGGTCCACGAGCAGGTCGCCGCGGGAATTCTCACGGAGGAAGAGGCCAAGACCCATCCCTTGAAGAACGTCGTGACGCGCGCGCTTGGCGGCGGGGCAGCGGTCGCGCCGGACCTGCGGGAGATGGAATTCTCGCCCGGCGACGCCTTCCTCTTTTGCTCAGACGGGCTGACCACCATGCTCTCCGACGAGGAGATTCGCGACATCTTCGCGGCCGACGAGGCGAAGGAACCGGAGGCGTTGTGTCAGGGGCTCGTCGATCTTGCCAACGAGAAGGGCGGCGTCGACAACATCACCGTCGTCCTGGTCCGCATCAAGGATTCCGCGCCCGCTGCCAAGTAGACCCAACGTCCTCTCTCCTCGATCCGTACACAGATTGACGCACTGATGCCCGAGGACTACCCTGCGGAAATGGGGACCGCACGCCCGTTCCACCCAAAGCCCTGCCGGGGTCTTCCCGGCTGCGTGGCCGTCCTGTTTCTGCTGGCACCTCCCGGCGGGGCATCCCGTCTCGACGAGGCGCTCTCCGGGCGCGCCTGGGTGGAGGATCCGGTCCGGCGTTTCGGGCCCCCCCAGACGCTCGACGGCGGCCGGGCGATCCTGCTCGACGAAGCCGCGGACCCGGTGCTGAAAGCCGCGCTCGCCGGCGAACTGCGGCGCTTGTACGGCGCGCTCTGGGGAACCGGAGGCTGGCGCGCGCCCTTCGCGGAAGGCGAGACGCTGCGGATCTATCTCGCGCGTAAGCAGGGCGCCGGCGTACGGCGGATGGCCGCGCGCTCCCTCGATCGGGGGCGGCTCGTGGGGCCCGCCGTCCTGCTCGACGCGAGCGGTCTGACAGCTTCGGAGGTTGTCCGCGAGGTGGGGCGCCAGATCGCCCTGGCCACGCTGGCGGGCTACGGTGTTTCCGAGGACAGCTTTCTGGCGCCTGCGATGGCGGAGCTCCTGTCGGCCCCGGCAGGCGAGGCGCCGGGAGAGGAGGCCTGGATCCTCGCGGCCGGTCTTCTCGTCGACTTTCGCCGGGACCCGGCCGGCCTCGGGCGGCTCTGGGTCGAAGAAGTGGCCCGGGAAGCCGGTGGAAAAGCGTTTCTGCGGGAGGTCTGGGAGCGGGCCGCCGGCGGCGGCGAGGCGCCGCTGCCTCTCTTGCTCCGGATGCTGGCCGAGACCGCCCGCCAGACCGAGGAAGGGCTGCTGGTCCGTGCGGCAGCCCGGCTCTATCTCACCCTCGAGGCCGAAGCGGCGCCCTCCCGGCTCCGGCTGCTCGATCTCGAGTCGGGAGCTCTCGACGCGTCCTCGCCCGCGCGGCTGACCGTGCGCCACCGCTCCTTCCTGCCGGAGACGGCGGTCGAAGACACGCTCGTGCTGGAGTGGCCCGACGACGGCGGCGCGGGAGCGGCGGTCGTGCGCTATCGCGATTCCGCGATCCCCCCGGACGTGGTGTTCTTTCGTGCCGGAGACCGTCGCGCGATTCCCCTGTCGGGTGTCGCGCGCGTCGACTGGCTGATCGCCGGCTCCGAGTCCGGCGGGAGAGACCTCCGAGCGCCGGTCTACGCCCGGCGGGTCTCCGGGGAGCCGTTCTCCGGGCTCGAAGCGCGCGCGTCGGCCGACGGGGGAGGCCCGAGCCTGATCTGGACCACCCGGAGCCACGAGGGTCTCTGGGGCTGGGCGGTCTTTCGCGAGGAGGTCCTCCCGGACGGCCGCGTCGCCCGCACGGGGCCCGAGATCGTGCCCTCCTCCGAGAGCGCGCCGGAGTCCTTCCGCTACGCATTCCTCGACCGCTCGGTGAGGCCGGGGACCTTCTACCGCTACACGGTCTGGGCGGTCACCGATGAGGGGCTGCTCGCCCGCGCTTTCGCGGCGACGCTCGAGACCCCCGAGTAGGCCGGCCGGGCCTCGCCCGATCGCGCTCCTTCGCGAGCTGCTCCATCACGATCTCGCGATGGTCGAACGCGAAGGCCATCTTGCCAAGCTCCCGGGGCTCGAACCACCGCGCCTCCGCAGCGTCATCGCCTCCACGCGTGGTCCCTTTGATCCGGCGCGCCGCGTAGAGCACCGTCACGTTGTGTCCCCGCGGATCGCGGTTCGGTTTCGAGTAGACCCCCCGCAGCTCGCCGACGGAGACCGTCAGCCCGGTCTCCTCGAGCGTCTCGCGCGCGCAGCACTCCTGCGTGGTTTCCTTCCACTCGCAGAACCCTCCGGGGAGGCCCCAGCGGCCCTCGAATGGCGGCCAGGCGCGCCTGACGAGAAGGACCCGGCCGCGCCGGTCGCGGACCCAGGCATCGACCGTGAGGCGCGGCATGCGCTTGCTTGTGTAGGGGTTCTTCATCCGTATCGGCCGAAGAACTCCCGGATTTCTTCGGCCGGGCGGCGCGTGGCGAGCTCCGCCGGGGTCTCTTCGTACCAGTCGCGCGGCAGGCGGCTCGCGTAGGGCTCCTCGAGGAACCGCGAGCACATGAGCGCGATGACCCCGCGATCCGTCTCGCTCCGGATCAGTCGGCCCGCCGCCTGGACCACCCGGGTCATCCCCGGCTGCAGGTAGGCGTAGTCGAAGCCCGCCTCTTCCTTGTCGTCGAAGTAGCGGCGCAAGAGCTCGCGCTCGAAGGAAACCTGAGGAAGCGCCGGCGAGACAACGACGACCGCCGAGAGGAGCTCACCCGGGTAATCGACCCCCTCTGCGTACATCCCGCCGGAGACGGCAAAGAGCAGCGTCCCGCCGGGGGGAGGGCTCGAGAGCGATTCCAGGAGCTGCTGCCGCTCGAAGCTCGTCAGATCCGAACGCTGCACGAGCAGGCGCGAGCGCGTCGGCGGCATGAGAAGCGCAACCTGCGTCAGGAATCGGTACGACGGAAAGAGGACGAGGTCGTTGCCGCCGTGCGCGTCCGACATCTCGGCGAGGAGTCCGGCGATGCGGCCGTAGTTCTTGTCGCGGGCCTTGTACGTCGTCCGCACCGAAGGCACGATCATCACCTTGCGATTCTCGGGCGGGAACGGGGGTGGCAGCGAGATCGCCGCGGTGCGGGCCGCCTCGAGGCCCAGCACCCGGCGGATCGCCTCCGGCGGGCTGAGTGTGGCGGAGAGCAGCACGGTCGACGACGCCTCGCCGAAGATCGGCGCGAGCGCTCTGGCGGGGTCCAGGCACACGAGCCCGAGGCGCGCGCCGGAGGGCCGCCGCTCCACGACGCAGGTGAAGTCGGGCCCGATGATCGAGAGGACCGCCGCGAAGCGCTGGAGCGTGAAGTGGAAGTCCAGGACCGGATCGTCCACCAGTGCCAGGCGCGTCTCGCGCTTCCAGGCGAGGTAGCGCATCAGCTTCGCCTCCCAATCCTCGCGCAGCTCGAGGATCGCCTCCCGCGGAGGCTCGATCTCGGCGATCGCTTCGCCCTCGGGAAGATCGGCGGCGCAGGTCCCGACGATCGCGATCAGGTCCTCGACCGAGGCGAGAATGTCCTGGAAGAGGTCCCCCGGCTGGAGGAGCAGCCGGTTGCGCAGGGTCGCCAGCTCGTCTTCGAGGATTTCGGGCGAGTAGATCTGGCGCGCGCGGTCCGGAAGGTTGTGCGCTTCGTCGACGAGGAGGATCGCCTCGCGCAGGTCCTCTCCGGTCAGGTGGCGCAGCGCGGCGGCCGGCTCGAAAACGTAGTTGTAGTCGGCCACGATCGCGTCGGCCCGCCGCGCCAGCTCGAGCTGCACCTCGAACGGGCAGACCTCCTCGCGGCGCGCCTCCTCGAAGACGACGTCCGGGTCGAGGTGGGAGTACCCGTCGCGCAGCTTGCCGAGCAGGTCGGAGCGTTCCATCTTTTCGGGGTAGCCCTTGGCGAACCGGCAGAACTCCTCGTGGCAGAGGATCCGGTCGTTGGCGCACATGCGGTCCTTAGCGCGGACCTGGACCGTGTGGAAGGCACGCTCGTTCATCGCGACGAGCGCGGAGACGGCCATCTTCTGCTGCAGCGTCTTGGAGGTGAGAAAGACGACCTGGCGGCCGGTCGCAAGGCCCTCGGCCAAAGCCGGGTGGAGCGCCGCCGCGGTCTTCCCTGACACCGTAGGCGCTTCGGCCAGGAGGTTTTCGCGATTGCGAACCGCGATACGGACCGCGTCCATGAGCTTTTCCTGGATCGGCCGGGGAGCCGTGTGCGGGAAGGGGAGACGCGCGGCAGCGGCCGCTTTGCGCTTGCGTGCGGCCTTCTCGGCCCGCCAGATCGCCAGGGCGCGGGCGAGCCGCCGCTCGACTTCCCGCTCGGCGTCCTCGTCGAAGGCGATCTCGAGCGCGAGCTCCTCGCCCGACTCGATGTCGACGTAGACCAGGGATCCGCCCACCTCTCCGTGACCGAGCCGGCGCCAGAGATAGCAGTAGCCCAGAAGCTGGCGGCGGTCGCGCTCGTGCGCGTAGCCGGAGGGGCGCACGCCGTCGACCGAGAGGTTCGTGGACTTGAGCTCCTCGATCAGCCAGCGGCCGGGGTCCCGTTCCACGCACCCGTCCAGCCGGCCGTTCAGGACGGCCGTCCAGTCTTCCACCGGGATTCGGGCCTCCAGGTGGACCTCCGCGCGGTAGGAGGGGTGCGCGGACTGTCTTTCGCCGAGGACCCGGCTGTGGATCTGACTGCCCAGGCCCAGCCGCCTCCAGCCGTCGCCCCGGTCGAAGCCGACGCGCCGGAACCCGTCGTCCTGCGCCAGCTCGCGCACGGAGAGCTCGAAGACCCGGGAAGCCTCGTCGAATCGCACCTGGTCGATTATAATTTGCAGGTGGACCCAAAGCCCCGGAATCGACGTACGCTCGGGGTGTTTCTCGCCGCCTCCCTTCTGATCGCTTCTTCGCTGGCCGCCGCGACGCGTCCCGCCGCGGGCTCGCCGCCTTTGGAGGCCGCTCTTTCCAGGGCTGCGCTGCGGCCGCCGGCCGGCTCCGGAGGGGTGTCGGTCGCGATCGCGGAGCTCGACACCGGCGCGACGGTCTACGAGCGCAATCCTCAGACGCCCGAGACGATCGCGTCGGTAGCCAAGCTCATCTCCTCGGCCGCGGCGATTCACTATCTGGGCCCCGACTACAAGTTCCGGACGACCTTCTGGCGGCGCGGAGACGTGCGTGACGGCATTTTGCTCGGCTCGCTCCTCGTCGTCGGAGCAGGCGACCCCAACATCTCGGGCCGCTTCTACGACGAGGACTCCTTCGCCATATTCGACAAGTGGGCCGAGGGTCTGCGCCGGGCGGGAATCCGCCAGGTCGCCGGCGATCTCATCTTGAACGCCAGCAGATTCGATGGAGCCTATCGGCACCCGGACTGGCCGACCAACCGTGATACGCGCTGGTATCAGGCCCCGATCTCGGCGCTGTCGTTCAACGACAACGTCGTGATCGTGTCCGTAGGCCGCGACGGGATTCCCGGCGCGCCGACCCTTGTGTCGATCGACCCCGACACGGACGTGGTTCAGACGCTCCACCGCACCCGCACCGTCGGCCGGCGCGGGAAGCTCCGCGTCGCCGTGTCGCGGCCCTCGGGCTCGGACATCGTGACGGTCTCGGGCACTGTTCCGCAGCGCTACTTCCGTTGGTCGACGCCCCTGGCGATCGACGATCCGCCCAAGTTCTTCGGCGCCGCGCTGAAGAGCCGGCTCGAGGCAGCAGGGATCCAACTCACCGGCGGAGTCGTCGAGCGGCCCGTCCCCGCCGACAATGCCTGGATCCTCGTCGCGACGACCGAGTCGGACCTCCTGCCGACCCTCGCGATCTCCAACAAGCGCAGCCAGAGCTTCTACGCCGAGCAGGTCTTCAAGACGCTCGCGTACGAGAAGACCGGGCGGGGGAGCTGGGACGGGGCTCTCTCCCTCACCAGGTCGTTTCTCGCTACTCTGGGGGTCGATCCGGGGCGATTCGAGCTACGGGACGGATCGGGGCTGTCTGCCTCCAACCGGGTCTCGGCCGCCGAGCTCGTCCGCTTCCTCCGGGCCATGAACGCCCACCCCCACGGCGCCGCCTGGCGGGCCACCCTGGCCGTCTCGGGCGACCTGGACGGGTCTCTGCGCCACAGGCTGCTCGATTCGGCCACCCGCGGCCAGATCGCGGCCAAGACCGGCACCCTGAACGGCGTTTCGACCCTGGCCGGTTACGCCAAGGCCCTCTCCGGCAAGACCTACGCCTTCGCCATCCTCCTCAACGGCCCCCGCGTCACCGAATCACGCGGTCACGCCTTCCAGGACCGCCTCCTCCGCGCCCTCGTCCAGAAGGGGTAAGGGGAGGGGGGCCGAGCCCTTTCGGCCGGTTCCCGGCCTACTGCCAAAAAAACTTGACACCCCCGACCTGCGGGTGTGATGAAATAACGCTGATTCGTTTTAGGGGCTGCTCTGTCGGCCCCGTGCCTCGGTGGGATTCCTGATGTCACGGTCGGTGTAGAGGTCGAATCTCGCGTGTGCGAGCGCCTTTCATCGACCTGACCATAGGACGTGAGTTTTGCCCCGGGCGTTTGGCCAGGGGCTTTTGGCGAAAGGTGGC
>JBKJWL010000212.1:0-27494 GCA_046716885.1 Thermoanaerobaculia bacterium
GCGCGCCCGACCGCTCGCCGGTCCCCTCGCCCGCTACGGCCCCCGCGGCGCGAGGCCCCCCCCTTCGGGAGACGCCTCGCGCCGCGAACGGCAGGAAGAGTGCCGCGAGAACATGAGGTCATTCCGCTGCTTGCTCGCCCGTCAAAACCCCGTCCCTTGGGGGAAACTGGATCTTCCGGAGACGAGCGGCGAGCCGCTCACGCAAGCTTCCATTCCCGCGCGGTCGCATCGAGCGCCTCGTCGAAAATGTCGAGTCCGTCGAGCGCAGTGACCTCGTCGATGTTCAGCGGCGGGTTGATGCGGATGATGGGCGAGTAGACCATGGCCACGAGCCCGCGCCGCAGGCACTCCTGAAAGAGGGCCTTCGTGAAGTCCCGCGAGACGAGCTCCTTGCTCCGCCGATCGGTGACGAGCTCGAGGCCGAGCAGAAGCCCCTTGCCGCGCACGTCGCCGATGATGCGGTGCTTCTCCTGCATCGCCCGGAGCTTCGCGAGCATCTTCGCGCCGACACGCGAGGCGTTCTCGACGAGGTTCTCGTTGACGATGATCTCCAGCGCCGCGAGGCCGGCCGCCGAGGCGAGGGGATTGCCGCCGTACGACGAGGAGCTGCCGGAGGGGTTGGAGAACGGCTTTGCCTTCGTGAGCTCGTCGGTGGAGACGACGGCCGCCAGCGGAAACCCGCCGCCGATTCCCTTGCCGCAGGTCATGACGTCGGGGACGACCGCGTCGTGGTCGACGCCCCAGAACTTCCCCGTGCGTCCGAAGCCCGTGATCATCTCGTCGGCGATGAAGAGGGCGCCGTGGTCCTTCGCGATCGCGCGCACGGCCGGGAGGAACCCGGGGGGAGGGATGACGTTGCCGGCCGTGCCCTGCATCGGCTCGACGATGATCGCTGCAATCTCGCCGGCGCTCTGGTTCTTGATGACGCGGCGCGTCTCCTCCGCGCACGCGATGCCGCACGCGGGGTACGTCAGGTCGAGCGGGCAGCGGTAGCAGTACGCGTAGGGCGCCGAGTGCATGCCCGGCACGAAGGGTCCGAGACCGTCCTTGAAATCGCCCCAGAGAAGCGGCAGCACGCCGCCGGTCTTGCCGTGGAACGCCCCGGAGTAGCCGACGAACTCGTGCTTTTTCGTCACAGACTTGGCCAGCCGGAAAGCCGCCTCGACCGCCTCGGCGCCGCCGGAGAAGAGCTGGATGCGCGAGAGGCCCTGCGGCGTCACGCTTGCGAGAAAGTCGAGGAACTTCGCGCGCACCTCGGTCGTGAAGCTGCCAAAGGTGAGCCGCGCGGCCTGTTCCTGAAGGGCCTTCACATAGTGCGGGTGGCAGTGGCCGACGCTGCCGACGGCGATGCCCGCAATGAAATCGATGTACGCGTTGCCGTCCTCGTCGAAGATGCGGCTGCCCTGGCCCCGCGCCATGGCGAGGCCGGAGTAAAGCGCGAAGGACTGGAGGCCCGGCGCCATGTGCTCCTGTTCGAGCGCGACGATCGACTTCGAGCGCGGTCCGACCTCGTTGCGCGTCTTCGTGCCTTCGGTCATCGCATCACTCCCGAGCGAGCGAAGCGCGCCGCCAGCAGCGCCGCGATGTGGGCGGCGGCGACTGGCCGGAAGAGGGCGAAGCTCGGCCACGCGTTCAGATCGATGACGCAGATCGAACCGTCCGCCGACACGATCGCGTCGCCGCCGTAGACCTCGAGGTTGAGCGCGCCGGCGGCCTTCGCCGTCGCCGCGGCGAGCACGTCGGGATCGAAGGCGTGGTTCGAGAGGGTCTGGTCGCGGTGATAGAACCACTGGAACCAGGACGGCCGGCTGTCCTCCTCGGCGAGACCCGCCACGCCATAGAATTTGATGAGGTCTCCCTCGACGTGGTCCTGGACGACGGCGCGCGGGATCCCGCGCAACTGCAGCCGCTCGAGGTTCGCATCGAGCTCGGCCGGCGAGCCGGCGAAGGAGACGTCGCCCTCCTCTGTGGCGTGGACGTCGGCGCGCTTCAACCAACAGGGACCGGGGAAGGCCGCGCGGCCAGCCTCTCCGGTGGAGACGAGCCGGCTCGCCGGGTGAGGGACTCCCCGCTCGCCAAAGAGGACGATCGTGCGCTCGCGGTCGGTGTTCCGGATGCCGGAGGGTCGGTTGACGATGCGCGCACCCCGGCGTTCCCAGGCCGCGAGCTTCTCGACGACCGGGATCCGCTCACACATGACGAAGAGGAAGGGCGGCACGGAGTCGGCGTCCCCGGCCTCGGGCAGCTCGTCGGTGGACTTGAGGGACACCGCGAAGCCGCGGGCGGAGAGCGCGCTGCCCGTCGACCGCAGGATCTCGGCGTCGTCGGTCTCGCGCCCGGGCGAGTGAGCGAGCTCGCGGTAGATGCCCCAGCAGCGCGGGGGCGCGTCGCTCATCGGGAGCTTCCCGAGGGGGCGGCCGCGGCCAGCTCCTCGGCCGCCAGGACGTCCTCGGCGCGGTCGACGTCGACCACCTTCTCGATTTGGACGGCCTCGATCGGCTCGCCGGACCGGGCGAGCCATGCGAGGAAGTCGCGCAGACGCGGAAGCTCGGCGGGAATGCCGAGTCGGCGCATCTTCTCCGGGAAGACGTAGATCCCGGCCGTCACGGCGTCGCCCGAGGCGCCCCCCACGACGCGGACGCGCCCCTTTCGGGTCGTCGTGACCCACAGCGGCTTCTCGTCGTGGACGTAGCCCGTCAGCGCGAGGACGGTCGCGTCCGCCGGGAGATCTTCGGCGCGACGGACGAATCGGACGAAGTCCTTCTGCGGGCAGAAAGCGTCCACCGTTGAGACGAGGAGGCGTCCTTTCGGAGCCACGGCGAGGACCTCGCGGAAGCTTTCCAGCGACGAGTGCGTGGTCTTGACGAGGACCGTCTCGACGAGCTTGCCGAAGCGCTCGCGCACGAAGGCCTCGCAGTCCCGCTCGGACTCGTTGAAGATCACGACGGCTCGGGCGATGCCGGCTGCCTCGAAGTTCGCGAGCACGTGCTCGATGAGCGGGACCCCCGCGATTCGCACCAGGGGCTTGGGCACCCCGAGATCCCGGAGGCGCGACCCGGAGCCTGCGGCGATCACGGCGCCCGCGGCGATCGCGCTCACGGCAGCACCTCTGGCAGAGCCGCGAGGCTCGCGATGACGGCGTCCTCCGGACAGCAGGCGCGGCTCTCTCCCGGTTTGAGCCACACGTGCGGCATCCCGAGACGGCGGGCGCCTTCCATGTCGCGGGGGAGCGAGTCGCCGACGAAGACGGCCGCGCCGGCGCTCGCGCCGAGGGCCGACAGGGCGGTCTCGAAGATTCGCGGATCGGGCTTCTCGAAACCGACGGCCGCCGAATCCACGGCGACGCCGAGGTGGGGAGCGAGGCCGGCTTCGGCGCAGACGGTCTCGAGGTTGCCGTAGAAATTCGAGACGATCCCGAGGCGGAAACGCGACGACAGCCGCTCGAGCAGGCGCGCGTTCTCTTCGAGCTTGGCGCGGGAGCCGTCGAGGAAGCGGGCGGCGACGCGGTCTCCCGCCTCCGGGCCGGCCTCGAGAGCCGACGCCACGCTTCGCGATAGGCGCTCGACTGTTTCGCCGAGCGAAAGGTCCCTCGGGACCGCACCCACCAGCGCGTCGTCGGCGGCGTAGAAGGCCCGGTCGAAGCGCTCGGCCGGCACGGCCAGGCCCTCCTCCCGGAAGAGCGCCGCGAAACGATCCTTCCACGCCACGCCGTCGGCGTCGAGCGTCCCGCCGAAGTCGAAGAGCAGCGCCTCGATCCTCACCGGGACGCCTCGCCGGAAAGGTCCAGCTTCTCCAGGCGCAGGTGGCCGACGTCGATCAGGTGGTGCTTGAGGAGCACGATGATTCCCGGGACGAGCCAAAGGAGCTCTCTCGCGCGCCGGACCAGGGCCCAGGCGGCGCCCTGCGCCGCGGTCAGGCCCACGAGCGCGTAGACGCCGACGCGCACTCCCTCGGCGCTGCCGATCCTGGCCGGGATGAAGAGGAGCATGCTGTTGAAGATCATCGCCAGCGCCTCGATCGCAAAGGCCGTCGCGAAGCCGTGGCCCGGCGAGAGCAGCCGCAGGACGATCCACGTCTCGACGAGGCCCCCGCACCAGCCGAGGAAACCCCAGGCGACCGCGAGGCGGAAGGTGCCGCGGTGCTCCTCCGCGTGGTAGTAGACGCGGATTCGCTCGTCGAGGCGGTGCGCGTCCGCCTCGAGCTTCGCCACCCGCGCGGCGAGCGGCTTGATCCGCGTGAGCCACCGCGTCATCGGGCCGAAGGCGCCGCGCCGGAGCGCGCGCGTCATGCCGAAGGCGATGCCGCCGAAGCCGAGGAGACCCGCGACCGCGACGTACTTGGCAGCAGGCGGAAGGTCGAAGAGCACGACGGCGACCGTGATGCCCGCGATGAGGAACAGCCACTGGGCGATCAGGTCGGCATGGCGATGCACGGCAATCGTCGCGAAGGCCAGGCCGAACCCCATCTTCGGGCGGAGCAGGTGCGCCTTGACGGGCTCGCCGCCGACGCCCGTAAAGTAGTTAACCGAGTCTCCCGCGAGGTACGTCGCGAAGAGCTCGCCGAAGGACGTCGGGTGCGGCCGCCCGACGATCACCCACCAGCCGAGGCTGAACGCGATCTGCGCCCCGGCGTAGAGCGCGACGAGCACGAAGAAATAGCCGTCGATCCGCGACAGGTTCTCCATGATCGGGTCCCACCCGACGAGGGCCAGAAGCGCGGCGATCGCGGCGATTCCCACCCCGAAGAGCACGATGCGCCAGCCTCGTCGCCGACGGGCGGGGCGGGCGCCGTCTCCCCCGGAGGGCGGCGGGGGAACGTCGCGGGCTGCCGCGACAGGCGCGGGAGGGGCTGTCATGCCAGGCGTGGCCGAGTCAGGCCCGGACGGGCAGAAGGGCTTTCAACTCCTGGGGCAGCGGAAAGGAGACGTCCTCCTTCACGGTTTCAAACTCCTCGACGGTCTCCACACCCAGTTCGCCGCGCGCGAAGGCGACGACTTCCTGGACGAGGATCTCGGGAGCGGACGCGCTCGCCGTCAGTCCCAGCACGCGGACTCCCGCGAGCCACTCGGGGCGGATGTCCCTGGCGCGCTCGATCAGGTACGAGGCGACGCCGTTGGCGCGCGCGACCTCGCACATTCGCAGCGAGTTCGAGCTATTGGGCGCGCCGAGAACGAGCAGCATGTCCACGTGGGGCGCCATCGCCTTGACGGCGTCCTGGCGGTTCTGCGTCGCGTAGCAGATGTCCTGCTTGGTCGGCGCCTTGAGGTTCGGAAACCTTCGCTTCAGGACCTCCAGGATGTCGCGCGTGTCGTCGATCGACAGCGTCGTCTGCGTCAGGTACGCCACGCGGTCCGGATCGGGGACCGTGATCTTCTCGGCGTCTTCCCTGGTCTCGACGAGGCGGATCGCGTCCGGGGCCTCGCCGAGCGTGCCGACCGTCTCGTCGTGGTCGTGGTGTCCCACGAGGATGATCGTATAGCCCTGGCGGGCGTAGTGGATGGCCTCCAGGTGCACCTTCGTGACGAGCGGGCAGGTCGCATCGATCGTCCTCAGGCCCTTCTCGGTGGCGAGCGCCCGCACTTGGGGCGCGATGCCGTGCGCCGAGAAGATGAGCGAGGCATTGTCCGGGACCTCGTCCACCTCTTCGACGAACCGGGCGCCCTTGTCGCGCAGCTCGTCGACGACGTAGCGGTTGTGGATGATCTCCTTGCGGACGTAGACGGGCCCGTCAGCGACCTCGAGGGCCTTCTCGACGACGTCGATGGCTCGCACGACACCGGCGCAGAATCCGCGCAGGCCGGCGATGAGGAGCTTCTCGACGCGGATGCCGATGAAATCGTGCTCGATCACCACGTCACCGTCTCGGCGAACTTTTCCTTCTTGCCCGGATCCGGCGCGGAGGCCAGGGACGGCCGGGCGGCCAGCTCGGGGTACAGCTGCATCACCCGCTCGACGACGCCCTCGACGTCGAGCTTCAGGTTGTGGCGCTGCTGGAGCTGCGGGCTGTGGTCGACGAAGATGTCGGGGATGGCGTGGGACCTCACGCCGGCCGACGGGAGGCCCGCTGCATGGACGGCCTCGAGGACTCCGGCGCCGAAGCCCCCGATCCCGAGGTGTTCCTCGAGCGTGAGGACGCGCGGTGTGCCCTCAACGATCCGGGCGATCAAGTCCATGTCGAGCGGCTTGGCGAAGCGCGCGTTGGCGACTCCGGCCGAGATGCCGCGCCGGGCAAGCTCCTCGGCCGCCTGGCTCGCGACCGAGACCATCGAGCCGTACGCCAGGAGCATGAGGTCATGGCCCTCGCGCAGGATCTCTCCTTTGCCAACGGGCACGGACTTCAAGACCGGGTCGAGCTCGACGCCGAGAGCCAGGCCCCGCGGGTACCGCACGGCGAACGGCTTGCCCGAGGTGATCGCGGTGTAGAGCATGTGCTGCAGCTCGTTCTCGTCCTTGGGCGCAGCCACGGTCATGTTCGGGACGACCCGCGTGTAAGAGATGTCGAAGATGCCCTGGTGGGTCTTGCCGTCGTCGCCGACGAGGCCCGCGCGGTCGATACAGATCGTGACCGGCAGGCTCTGGAGCGCGACGTCGTGGATGATCTGGTCGAAGGAGCGCTGGAGAAAGGTCGAGTAGATGGAGACGACCGGCTTCAATCCCTCTTTCGCCATCCCCGCCGCCATGATGACCGCATGTTCCTCGGCGATGCCCACGTCGAACACGCGGTCCGGGAATTGCTTCTTGACCTCGATCAACCCCGTGCCTTCGAGCATCGCGGCGGAGATCGCCACGATCTTCGGGTCCTTCTCCATCATGGCGATGAGCGTCTTCGCGAAGACCTGCGAATAGGTGTAGCGCGCGCCAGCGCCACCGGCGCCCGTCGGCGTACCGGGCTGGTGAAACTTCGAGGGGTTCTGCTCGGCCTGCTGGAAGCCGCGGCCTTTGTGGGTCAGCGCGTGAATGACGACGGGCGTGCCGTCTTTCGAGACGTCCCGGGCGCGCGCAAGGGCCTCCTCGAGCTCCCGAAAGTCGTGCCCGTCGACAGGACCCACGTAGTGGAAGCCGAGCTCGTCCCAGATCAGGTTGGGCAAAAAGAGGCCTTCCACCGAGCTCTTCAGCTTCCTCGCCAGCTCCCAGGCCTTGTCGCCCTTGGGGAGGCGCTTGATGAAGCTGTGTCCCGCCTCGACGAACTTCTGATAGGTCGGGTGAAGCTCGAAGCGGTTCCTCCAGTGGACCAGCCAGCCGACGTTCTCGGAAATCGACCAGCCGTTGTCGTTGAGGACAATGATCAGCCGCTTCGGCTTGACGTGGACGATGTTGTTCATCGCCTCGTAGGAGGGGCCCGAGGTCAGCGCGCCGTCGCCCACGATGACGACGACGTAGGGGTCGTCGGGCGCGTTTTGGAGCGCGATTGAAACCCCGAGGCCGTAGGAGAGACCGGTGCCGGCATGGCCGGCAGCCAGGGTGTCGTGGACGCTTTCCGATGGCTCGGCGAAGCCCGAGAGGCCGCCCGGCGTGCGGATCGACGGGAACTGATCCCGCCTTCCGGTGACGAGCTTGTGGGTGTAGCACTGATTGGACGTATCCCAGACCAGACGGTCTTTCGGGCTGTCGAAAGCGCGGTGCAGGGCGAGCGTCAGCTCGACAACTCCGAGGTTGGAAGCGAGGTGTCCGCCGGTCTTCGTGATCGTCTGGACAATCAGGTCGCGACAGCTCTGAGAGACCTCGGCTAATTGCTCGTGGCTCAGAGCCTTGAGGTCCTCAGGCCTTTCGATCCGGCTCAGTATGGACATACGTTCCCTATCCCCCACCGACGAGAATCGCGAATGATACTCTACAACTCCGCATGGCAAATACGCTCAAGATCGGCAGCAAGGAGCACAAAGAGCTTCTCTGCCGGACGTTTATCGACACCCACGACCCGTTCCTGCCGGCCCAGATCCAGTGGCCGGACTTAGACGCCGAGAGCCTTCAAAGACTGAGGGACATGCCCGTCTGGAACGAGGCCACGCGGACCGAAGCCGCCACTGCGGTCAAGGTGCAGTCGCTGGGGGACACCGAGAAGGACCCCCTGCTGGCCGAGGCTATCAGCCTTCAGGGCTACGAGGAGGGCCGCCACGCCGAAGTTCTGCTGCTCCTGACGCGCCACTACGGCATCCCGGTGGCTCCGTTCCCTCCTCCCGAGGTCCCCAAGGACCCGACCCGGGCCTTCTTGCGGACGGGCTACGGCGAATGCCTCGACTCCTTCTTTGCCTTCGGCCTCTTCCGACTCGGCGAGCGGGCGGAGGTGTTCCCGCGCTCGCTGATCTCGATCTTCGAGACCATCATGCAGGAGGAGGCGCGGCACATTCTCTTCATCGTCAACTGGGCGGCGTACCTGCGGGCGCAGCGGCCCCTCGCGCTGCGGCCGGCCTTCGATGCCTGGCGGGGCTGGAACATCGCCGCGCAGGCTTTCGACCGACTGAAGGGCGCGCTTCAGATGGCGGGCGGCGGCGGCAAGAAGGACGGTGAGAAGGCCGAGGCGGCGTCCCCCAAGGACAACCAGGACGGATTCACGCTCAAGTCCCACAGCATGTTCGGCGATTTCTCGCTGCGCGCGTTTCTGGAGACCTGCCTCGAGGAGAACGAGAGACGTCTTGCCCCCTACGACGCCCGGCTCCTGCGGCCGCGGCTCGTGCCGTCGGTCGTGCGCCAGGTGGTCCGGGTGTTGCCGCGACGATCGGCGAAGCCCGCCACCAGGGAAGAAAAGGCAGCGTAGATCTCCTGGTCCGAGCCTGAGCCGAGCGGCCGACCTAGCGGGCCACCGCCGGCTCGCCGCGGTCGAGGGCGCGCTTGACACGCTGCGTGATGAGGAAGACCTCCGGCCGCGAAACCTTGGAGCCCGGGCCGTGCTTCTCGACGCGCTCGAGCGCGGCCCAGGCGAGCTGGACCGGGAGCGCCGTGAACTCGATCAGCCCACGGGGCGCCTTCGCCTTCTGGAGGGCGAGGATGTAGTCGCCGGCCACGGCGAGATCGCGGCGAGCGAGCGCGAAGACCTCGGCCGGCGGGGCTTCCACGGGCAGGTAGCTCCGACCCTCGGAGAGGTCCACGGCCGAGTCCTTGAGGATGTTGACGAGCTGCAGGGCCTCGCCGAACGTCGCCGCACGCTCGCGCAGATAGGGAGCGATCGACGTCAAGCCCGGCCGGTCGATCAGGAAGAGCTCCGAGAGCATCTCGCCGACGATTCCGGCGACGATGTAGCAGTAGTCCTTCAGGTCCTGGATGGAGCGGAGCGTCAGGCGCCCCTCGCGGGTTTGCGACACGATGCGGGCCATGCCGTCGGCCGAGCGGATCACGTGCGCGCGGATCGGCTCGATCGCCCGGGGGGGAAGCGCGAAGAACGCGTCGCACACGAACGGGACTTCGGCGATGAGCTCCCGATAGCCCGTGTGCGGGGAAAGATCCTCCGCGGCCCACTGCGCGGCGAGCGCCTCGGCCCTCGCGCGCGAGTGATCCGACAGGAGTGCCTGGAAGTCGGAGAGGGCCGCGGTACGGCTTTCCGGCGGCCAGTTCGCCGCGTCCTCGAACGTGTCCGCGATCCGGAAGAGCAGGTAGGCGATCATCACCTCGCGCCGCGTCGGCTCCGGCAGCACCGGGATCGACAGCGCGAAGGTCCGGCTGGTCTTCTCCAGCAGGTCTTCGAGCTTTTCCATTGGGGTCAGGTCTTTCTTGGTCCCGAAAGCCCGAAGTTCAGACCTGATCCCACGAAGGCGCTCAGGATCGCCGAGGCGACGAGAAGGCGGCGGCGCATCCGGAGGAGGGTACCCCACGAGCCCGGGTGGAGGAGCGCCCGGCGGGCGACCTCGCCGCGTCGGATGCTCCCGTCGGCGCCCACGCAGTCCGGGAGGAAATCGGGCAGCTCCTCTTCGGCCGTGTCGCTGATGACGCGGACGATGAGGTAGGGGATTCCGCGCACGGCGGCCTCCCGCGCCCAGGCGGCCGACTCCATGTCCACGGCGAGGACGGCGTCGCCGCCCGCGGCGGCAGCCAGAGCGGCCTTCGCCACGGCGGAGACGACGGGGCGGTCGACGGTGACGAGCGTGCCGGCCTTCGCGTTTCCCGCCGCGAGCGCCCGCCGGAGTAGCCCCTTGTCCGGCCCCGGCGTGTCGCCGATCGCGCTGCGGACGCGGCGGGCCACGACGATGTCGCCGACTGCGAGCCCCGGCGATAGGGCGCCGGCAATCCCGGCCCCGATCAGGGCGGAGGGCCGGTGCTGGTCGAGCATACGCGCCGCCCCCGCCGCAGCCCGCCGCGGACCATCCCCCGTGCACGCCGTCACGACTCCGGCGGCAGCCGGAAGAGCGCGCCGGATCGCCGCGATCTCTTCCTCGAGCGCCGCGAAGATCGCGACCGGCCGCTTCTCAGCCACGCACGTAGCCTTTCGCGCGAAACCACTCCACCGCGCGGGCCAGTGGTTCCTCGACGGGCGTCTGGGGGAGCCCGAGATCGCGCACGGCCTTCGAGGCGTCGAAGAACATCCGGTGCGTCGACATCCGCACGCTCTCGAAGGACACGCGCGGCGCGCGCCCCGTCACGCGCGAGACCGCCGTGTCCACGGCCGCGACCGTGAGCGGAATCCAGTGCGGCAGGCGCGTCTTCGGCGAAGGCAATCCGGTCAGCCGCGAGAGCGTGTCGAGAATCTCCTTCAACGTCATGTTGCGGTTGCCGAGGATGTAGCGCTCGCCGTCTTTACCTTTTTCAGCCGCGAGCAGATGGCCCGCGGCCACATCGCGCACGTCGATGAGGTTGAGCCCCGTGTCCACGTAGGCCGGCATGCGGCGGTTGAGAAAGTCGACGATCATCCGCCCGGTCGGCGTGGGCTTGATGTCCAGCTCCCCGACCGGCGTCGAGGGATTCACGATCACGACCGGCAGGCCCCGGCCGGCCCACCGCTCGGCGGCCCGCTCGGCGTCGAACTTGGACTTCTT
The DNA here is from genome assembly GCA_046716885.1 of Thermoanaerobaculia bacterium. GTDB lineage: Bacteria > Acidobacteriota > Thermoanaerobaculia > UBA5066 > Gp7-AA6 > DAHUXD01. The sequence goes on from JBKJWL010000212.1 coordinate 10,964, forward strand.
GTAGTGGCCGATGATCCGCGCACGCTCGACCGGTGTCGTTTCGTCGCCCGCCGAGCCGTCCTGCTTCAAGCCGAGGGCGGCGACGGAGCTCGTGTACACGACCTTCGACACACCCGCGTCGGCGGCGGCCCGGAGGACGTTCTCGGTGCCGCCCGCGTTGGCGCGGTAGAGCTCCTGCGGATCCCGCGTCCAGAGCCGGTAGTCGGCGGCCACGTGGTAGACAGTCGCTACCCCCGCCATGGCCCTCGAAAGCGACGCGGGATCGGTCAGATCGCCCGGGACGATCTCGACGTCGAGGCCCGCGAGGTTGTCGCGCCGGCTCGCGACCCGGGCCAGGCAGCGGACCGAGCTTGCCCGCGCGACGAGCGCGCGGACGACGTGCGCCCCGACGAACCCCGTGCCGCCGGTGACGAGGTTCATGGGAGCTGCTTGTTCTAGTGAATCAGGCCGCGAGGTTCCAGGCGATCATCCGGACCATGTCGCCCGGATGCTTGGGTAGCTCGCGCACGACCGAGGCCTCGAAGCCCGAGTGCATCGCGCAGTTGCTGCACAGGGGGTCCTGCCGCGACTCCCAGTAGTCCCAATCGGTGCCGTTCCAGAACTCGTCGTAGGTCGGCGACCAGGTCTTGCCGATGAGGTAACAGGGGCCCTTCCAGCCGTTGGGCGTGTAAGTCACCGTCGACCACGGCGAGCACTTGTAATCGCGCAGGCCCGCGGCGAACTCGAGGAACATCGGCGTCGAGGTCAGCTTGTACTTCTTCGAGATGTCGAGCACCCGTAGAAACTTCTTCTGCATCTCCGAGCGGCTGAGGAAAATGCCCTGGTCGACCGACTCGTACTGGTAGCCGGGCGACACCAGCATGCCCTCGCAGCCGAGCTTCGTCAGCAGCGCGCAGAGCTCCTCGACCTCGTCCATGGACGTCTCTTTGAAGATGGTCGTGTTGGCCATCATGTGATGGCCCAGGCTGACGCCCTGCTTGATCATGGCGATCGCCTTGTCGAAGACGCCTTCGCGCGCGCAGACGTAGTCGTGGGTCGCCCTCATGCCGTCTAAGTGCACGTTGATCGTGAGCCGCTTGTTCGGCGGGATGACCCCGTAGAGGTTCTCGTCGAGGAGCAGGCCGTTGGTGCAGAGGATGATCTGGCGCTTGCGCGCGATGATCGCTTCGACGAGCTGCTGCAGCTCCGGGTAGATCGTCGGCTCGCCGCCGCAGATCGAGACGACCGGCGCCTGGGTGAGGTCCACGGCCTCGATGCACTTCTCGAGCGAGAGGCGGTCCTTGAGCTTGCCCGTGTGGCGCTCGACCGCGCACCCGATGCAGGCGAGGTTGCAGGTGTAGAGGGGCTCCAGCATCAGGACGAAGGGGTACCGCTTGTTGCCCCGGATCGCGTTCTTGACCTGGAGCTGGATGTTGTCCGTCATCATGTGAACGGGAAAGCGCATTCAGTTCACTCCATGATCCCGGCGAAGGACAATTGCGCCCTCGCCATCCGCGATGCGGTTCATCCGGTCCGCCCCGCCCTCCCGCTCATAGAGCGCCAGCGCCCGGAGCGGGAAGTATGTGGCATACAGATGATAGCGAAGGTAGAAGACCTTCGGGAAGCCCGTCGCGGTCCAGTGGTCGTCCTTCCAGGACCCGTCATACAGCTGATGCACAAGGAGATAATCGACCCCCCGGCGCACCGCCTCCGAGTCGCGGTCGCCGGTCGCGAAGAGGGCGACCAGCGCCCAGGCCGTCTGCGACGGCGTCGAAGGGCCCTGGCCCTTGGTCGTCGGGTCCTCGTAAGAGAGGGGCAGCTCGCCCCAGCCGCCGTCGGTGTTCTGGTGCGCGCGGATCCATTCGGCGGTCCGCTGGAAGCGCGGCTGGCGCAGATCCTCGCCAGCGTGCAGCAGTCCCCGCAGCGCGAGGAACGAGCCGTAGATGTAGTTGCAGCCCCAGCGCCCGTACCAGGTGCCGTCCTCGATCTGCTTGTCGTCGATGAACGCCGCGGCGCGGCGCACGGCCGGGTGTCCCGCCGGCACGCCGATCGAGTGCAGGGCTTCGAGCGCCCGGCCCGTGATGTCCTCGCAGCTCGGGTCGATCATCGCGTTGTGGTCGGCGAAGGGGATGTAGGTCAGGACCTCGTTGTCGCAGTCCTTGTCGAAAGCGCCCCAACCGCCGTCCCGGTTCTGCATCGCCAGCATCCAGGCCTGCCCGCGGGCGACAGCGCCCTGGCGGGCGAGATCCTCGGACTCGCCGGGGAACTTGACGCGCGACAGGGCCGTCAGGACCTCGGCGGTGTCGTCGGTGTCGGGATACCACTCGTTGGCATACTCGAAGTACCAGCCGCCGGGCTCGGCCGCCGGGCAGGCCTTCTTCCAGTCGCCGACCTTCTTGACCTCTTTGTCCAGGAGCCAGCGCGCCGCGTTCAGCAGGACCGGATCGTCCGAGGGCGTTCCCGCGTCGGAGAGTGCCTCGATGACGAGAGCCGTGTCCCAGATGGGGGAGAAGCAGGGCTGCATATGCTGCGTTTCCTCGTCCTCCAGCCCCAGCTTCTCGAGCTCCCGGATCTGGGCCGTGAGGCGGGGGTCGTCCATCGCGTAGCCCAGGCAACGGAAGGCGATGATCGTGTTGACGATCGGGGGGAAGATCGCGCCCAGGCCGTCGGAGAGCGCGAGCCGGTCGTGAATCCAGGTCTCGCAGGCCGCCAGCGCCTTCTTCCGCAGGGGGCGGACGTTGGCCTTTTCGAGGCGCTTCAGATTCAAGTCGATCCGCGTGAAAAAGTCGCGCCACAAGCGCTCCTTGCGCGACCGCGCGACTACCGGCGCCTTCGCCCGCGGGACGTGAAGTTCCGGAATCGCGGCGTGATCGGGTACCGGGCAGGAGGGCTTGGACGCCCAGATGATCGACAGGGGTACCACGATGCCGCGCGACCAGGCGGACATCTTGTAGATGTTGAAGACGAAGGAGTCGGGCAGGAGCACGATCTCCGGCGGCACAGCCGGGCAGTCGTCCCAGTTGCACTGGCCGAAGATCGCCAGATAAATCCGCGTGAATGAGTTGCAGGCCTCGATGCCGCCGAGCCGCAGGATCGTTTCGCGCGCCTTCGCCATGTGGGGCAAATTCGGGGCGTCCCCCATCAACTTGAGGACGAAGTACGCCTTGACGGAGGACGAGACTTCGGCGGGACCGCCCTCGTAGATCGCCCAGCCGCCGCCCGGCAGCTGCTTGCGCCTCAGGTATTCGGCCGTCTTTCGGACGCCCTCTTCGCCGGTGCGGCCGAGAAAGTGCATGGTGAGGATGTACTCGGACTGGAGGATCGTGTCCCCCTCGAGCTCCCCGCACCAGTGGCCGTCCGGGGCCTGAATCGAAAGGAGATAACGCTGCGCCGCCTCGACCGCGTTGCGGACTGAGGTCCGGGCCGCCCCTGTGGAGACGCTATCAGGCCAGGAGCCCGAATCGTTTCGGACGGACATTCTCGGCGAACCTCGATATCGAAATGGTTGTTGAGCTGGGCTGGATCCCCACCACGCATGCCGGAACCGGCCCTGTTTCGCCCAGACTCATGAGTCTATACCATAGGCCGGCTTGCCCCAAAGCCAGGGGGGAACTATGAAACGCGCCGCAGGCTTGGTTTTCGCCGCGATCCTCATCACCTCCTCGGGGTCTTCGATGACGTACTACGCACTCGAGGTACGGGGCGGTTCTCGAATTTTTTCGCTGGACCCGCCGGTCCGCAAGGGCCGCCAGCTCCTCTTCCACCGGTATCCGGACGGCGTTTACATGAGCCTCGCCGCCGCGGAAGTCGAAAAGATCACGCCGGTCGACGAGCCGCCACCGGCGCCGGCCGGCGTGCTGTCGCCGGGACAGACGCTCTTCGTCGGGCCCGCGCTCCTCGGCCCGAACTACGAGGCGCCGCAAACGGCGCCGCCGGACTTCGTCGTGTCTTCCGGGTACGGCAACGGCTACACCGGCATGTACTGGGGCGGGGGCTTCATCCCGCCGCATCCGCCCGTGCCGCCACCGCCCCGGCCCGCGCCGTCGAACATCGGCCCGAACGGCTTCCCGATCATCGCGCCGCCGGGAACCGCGGGATCCGTGCCGCCGGCGATCGGTCCCAACGGCTATCCGATTCTCGCGCCGCCGCCCTCACCGGCCCCTCGCCGGCCCTGATCGGTGCCCGCGCGGGTCACTTTCCGAGGGTTGCGGGGAAGTTCGTCACCAGAACGAGCTGCCGCGAAGGCTCCTCGGTCGCGACCGTTCGAAGCGCGATGATCTCGTTGCCGTCGCGGGACACGTCGTACTGGCGGAACTCGTTCGAGCGCACCCCCGGCGGCCCCGAGTTCAGCTCGGAGAAGAAGAGGAGGCGCGGCGCCGAAACCTGGAGTGCGGGGGACGCCCGGACCTCCACGGACATGAACTTCGAGCGCCTGGCGCCGACCCGGAAGAGGAGCTCACGGCCATCCCGAGACCACGCCGGCTCGCTGCCCGACTCGGTAGACATCTTGACCGCGGCGCCCGGGCCGGGAAATGGGCGCACGTAGATCTCGGGGCTGCCCGACTCATCCGAGACGTAGGCCACCCACTTCCCATCCGGAGAGAGCGCCGCGCCGGCCTCGCGAAAGGGGCTCTCGAACCAGGGCCGCGCGGGTGCGTCCCGTTCCGTCCGGAAGAGCCAGATGTCGGTCGTGAGGTTCTGCCTCGTGGGGCTGTGGTCCTTGGCGTACATGACCGAGGAGAAGATCGTCTTCCCGTCCGGCGACCAGGAGCTGGCGAACTGGGGGTCGCCGGTCGGTTCCGTCAGGGACTCGATCTCGCCGGTCCCGTCGGCGCTCCTGACGGAGAGCTGCGGAACCGAGGCGGCGAGGTGACTGAAGGCGATGCGCTTTCCGTCGGGCGACCAAAAGGGAGTGAAGAACGAGCCCGGCTCCGGGGTCAGCGCCGACACGATCCCGCGTTCCCGGTCGTACACGACGATGGACCGCCGCGATCCCACCCGCTGGGTCAGCGCCAGGCGATTTCCATCCGGCGAGAGCCGAGGAGAGGAGTATCCCGCGGCCGGAAGCGGCAGAACAGATTCCTTCCCCGCGCGATCCAGCCGAAGAACGGCCGTCGCCGGCTCCCGGATGGCGGGACCGTCGACGTAGGCGAGCGTTCCGTCGTTCGAGAGCTCGAGCTGGGCAGCTCCGTCGTCCAGGTCCACGGCGACGTTCTCGGTCAGGGCGACCGCGGGCCCGGTCACGGCGAGGCGGGAGAGGTCGAAGGGGGCCGAAAAGACCGACGGCCCCCGCACGAAGACCAGGCGCCCGTCGCCGTAGCGGGCGAAGCTCGCGCCCTCGAGAACGGCCCGCCACTTGCCGTTGGCATCGAGCACGGCGATGCTCGACTTCTCCACGTCCGCGAAGTCCTTTCCGAGGCGAAGCGTGAACAGGACCGTACGGCCTCCGGGGAGGACCTGCGGGTAGAGATGCGCGTGCTCTCCCCGCGAGACGTCGAGCTTCGTCAGGGGCTGCGGCAACCCTCCGGTGTCCGAGACGGCGTAGAGCCCGGTATTGTTCCCGAGCGTCGCGATGATTCGGCCATCGGGCGCCCAGCTCGCCGCCGCCGTCGAAGGAGGCAAATGACAGACGAGTATGGCGGTGCCCCCGGCGAGCGGGACCTTCCTCAGCTCGTTTTGGACGATGAACCCGACCCACTGGCCGTCCGGAGAGAAGAAGGGCCGCGTAGCACCCTCGCTTCCCTGGATGGGCTCCGCGGTGGTGCTGCCGAGCGGCCGACGCAAGAGACGCTGGGCGCCGTCCCGAACCGCCGTGAAGACTACGGTACGGCCGTCGGGCGAGATGGTGAGAGACTGCCTCGCCGTCCAGAGCCGCTCTCCCGGGGGCAAGGGCAGGACCGCGTGAACACCGGGCGGCTCCACGAACGGCTCAGGCCGCCGGAAAAGCGTGACCGACGCTACGAGGGCCACCCCTGCTAACGCTCCGCCGATTACCCAGAGGAGCTTGCGCCATGGCGCGGGGGCCGCCGCGGCAGCTCCGGACGGCGGTTCCTCAGCGCCCGCGGCCTGCGCCTCTTCGATCTCGATCCGCGCGTCGGCGATGTCGTGGAGGCGGCGCTTCGGGTCTTTCTGGAAGCAGCGGCGCAACAGATCGCGGATGCGCCCCGGGGTCTCCGCGGGGAGCGCCGACGCGTCGGGCTCGGACCGAAGGATCGCCGAGATCGTGTCGGAAACCGTCTCGCCGGAGAACGCCTGCCGGCCCGTCAGGCACTCGTAAAGCACGCAAGCGAACGAGAAGATGTCGGTCCGCTTGTCGAGCGGCTTTCCACGAGCCTGCTCGGGGCTCATGTAGGAGGCGGTGCCGAGGATCATGCCGGCGAGTGTCGCGGGCGTGGTCATGGTGGGCGAGAACGAGGAGTCGACGTTCGTCCTGGCCTCGACGTTTCGCGCGAGGCCGAGATCGAGGACCTTGACCGAACCGTCGGGGCGAAGCTGGATGTTGGCCGGCTTCAGGTCGCGATGGATGATGCCGGCCCCGTGCGCGGCCTCGAGTGCCGACGCGATCTGGCTCGCGACAGACAGCGCCTCGTCGACCGGCAGCGGCCCCGCGGCGAGCCGTTCGGCGAGCGTCTGGCCTTCGACCAGCTCCAGGATCAAAAACTTCGCGCCGTCCTGATCCTCGAGCCCGTAGATCGCGGCGATGTTGGGGTGATTGAGCGACGCGAGCATTCGCGCCTCGCGCTCGAAACGGGCGAGGCGATCGCGGTCCTGAAGGAAAAGGTCCGGCAGGGCCTTGATCGCGACCTCGCGGTGCAGCTTCGGGTCCCGCGCGCGGTAGACCTCGCCCATGCCGCCCCGTCCGATCGGGGCGATGACCTCGTAAGCGCCGACGCGGGATCCGGGCGAGAGAGCCATCGGTGCGAAAACTCTATGCCATCGGGCGGATCAAGGCTTTCACCACGCGGAGCTTCTCCATGTCCTCGAGAGCCTGACCAGCCTCGGCCAGCCCGTACTCGCGGGTGATGAGCTCGCGCCAGCGAAACCGCGTGTTGTGCTTGGCCATCATCGCGAGCGCGCGGTGGAGGTGGGAGAATTCGTAGCCCCAGCAGCCGAGGACCGTGACGTGCTTCCGGTTGATGTGGCGATGGGGACTGACGGACACGTCGCCCCCGTCGGTGTACTGGCCCACCACGACGAAGCGCCCGGCGTCGCGCAGCATCTCCAGGCCCTCGGGCACGGCGGCCGGATTCCCCGAGGCCTCGATCACGACATCGGCGCCGCGGCCCGCGGTGCGGTCCCGGACCCAGCGCACGCGGTCCTCGGGGCGGGGGGCCTCGGTCAAGTCGAGCGTGTCCTCGGCGCCGATCCGGCGCGCCGCGGCCAACCGCTCGCGCGGAGCGCCCACGACGAGGACGCGCAGCGCGCCGGAAAGCTGAGCGAAGATCGCGGCGTTCAACCCGACCGGTCCGCTGCCCTGCACGACCACGGTGTCGCCCATGGCGACCCCTGCCCGCTCGACCGCATGGAAGCCCGTCGGCAGACCGCACCCGCCCCCCAGAAAGTCCTCCGGCGCGAGATTCTCGGGCAGCGGCACCAGGCGCACACCCGGCAGGATCTCGATCCGCTCGGCCCAGCCGCCGAGAAGCCCTTCGCTCGCCGGCGCCGTGATCCCATAGACGCGCCGGCTCGGGCAGCGCGTCGCGGCGCGCGCGACGAGGCAATGCCAGCACGCGCCGCACGTTCCGTAGACGTCGTAGAACGTGACGAGCATTCCCGCGGCGATCTCGCGCCCCTCGACGTCGTGGAGCGGGCCGCCCGTCTCCAGCACGCGCCCGACGCTGACGTGGCCCGGGATGATCGGATACGGAACCCCGGAGAGCCGCCCGTGATGCAAATGCACGTCTGTGCCGCACACCTCGCTCGCGACGGTCTCGAGGATCGCGCCGCCCTCGCGCGGCCGCGGAAGCGGCAGGCGCCGCAGCTCGAGCGGCCGGGCGGGCCCCGTCATGAGGACAGCTCCTGCGGTGTCGGCGGTCACGGGTGGCGACACCTTACCCGACCTGCGCCCGGCTGTGATATCTCCGCGCAATGCGGCTCGTGCTCCCGGTGCTCGTGCTCGGGCTCTCCCCGCTGGCGGCCGCCGGACAGGCCGAGCCGGCGCTGGCGGCGCTTCCGGCGGCCAGCGCGTCTCCCGCCGCCGGTCTCACCGCCCTGCCGGCCGCGAGCGCGTCCCCGGGAACCGACGCGGGGACCCCTCTCGATCAGCTGGGTGCCCTCGTCAAGGACGGCAAGCTCGTCGTGGAGGCGGACCTGCGCCCGGGGAGCGTGCCGGCGAATCCCAAGTACGCGCTCGAGGTGCAGGGCAACGCGCGCACCTCGATTTCCGCCGACGCGGCCAACGGTCAGGTCACGAGAATGCACTTCGGAGTCGAGAACGGCAAGCTCATCGTGCGGGGCAAGGGGCTGCGGCCGAAGGTGTCCATCGAGTCGCTCGACTTCGAGGCGCCTCATGGAATCACGGGCTTCAAGTTCAAGGGACTCGGCATCTGGAGACCGATCGTCGCGATCTTCGGCGGCATCGCCCGGTCGGCCGTAGGCAAGATGGAGCTCCGGACAGACGTCGCCTCGGTCCTGAAGGGCGAGATCCTCGGCAGGAGGGCGTCTCCGACCCCGGGCCCGGCCCTCGGGCCGCCGCCGACACCGACGCCGTCTTTCATGGACCTGGTCGACGAGGTGCGGATCCGCGATACCCGGATGACGGCCTTCGCGGGACGTCCCGTGTCCTTCGAGCCCTTCGTCGCGTTCCACACGGCCTCGGAGCCCGGTTCCGGCGAGGCCATGACGATGACGATCGAGAAAGGAACCTTCCGGCCGGGGCGCGACGGGGCGCCGGGCTTTCTCGAGCTCGCCGGGCACATCGACGGGGAGATCGAGAACGGCGAGATGGCGTTCGAGAAGAACAGGTGCACGATCGCCAGGGGGCGCGTCCGCAGCGGCGCGTTCGAGGCGAGAAGTGGCGAGGACGGCAAGATCGCCTCGGCGTTCTCGGCCGACAACCTTTTCTTCGAACTGTCGTCAGGGAATTTCGTCGTGCCGGGAGGCATGGGCGTAGCCCTCGATTCGGGCTCGACCTTCGACGTGTCGCAGGTGAGGGTCAGCCCGGCCGGCAAGTTCTCGGGAGTCGCGAAGCTCGACCTCGCCGGCAAGACGGGCCGGCTTTCTCGCAAAGGCACGACGATCTCGGCCTCCGACATCCGGCTGAAAACTCCCGGCCTGACGGTCGTCGACGGCCGCGCCACCGGGCCCCTCGAGCTCTCGTTCGACTACACGCTCGAGTATCCGTTCGTCGTGAAGTACCCGATCGCCGAGATTCCCGAGAAAAAGCTGACGCTTCGGTTTCAGGGCCCGTTCGCGACGACTCTCGCGCTCACGGACGCGGGCGGCGAGGAGGGAGAGGTCTCGGGCAGCTATGTCTTCAAGGCGCCGTGGGCTCCGATCGAGCAGGCGGCGCTGTTGGCGCTCGAGGCGAAGTGGCAACAGGACCTGGCCGTCCAGAACGTCGACTTCACGATCGTGCCGAAGACGTTTCGTCCCTGCGGCGAAGCCTGCTTCACGCTCTCGATCGAGGTCACCGCGGAGAAGAAGCGAGGCCTCAAGAAGCTCTTCTCCCAGGTCTGCGCTCCGATTGGGACCGCCAACCTGATCGTCGACAAGGCGACCCGGTCTTTTTCCCTGAAAGACGTCCGAATCGAGACGCACTGCAAGGGGCTCGTCGGCGTCGTCGTCAACTTCCTCTCACCGTTTCTGACGCAGTCCTACTCCGACATGAAGCTGTTCCAGATGCCCCCGGGCCTGCCGCTGACGATCGAGTCGGTCCGCGGCGGCGCCGAGTGGGTCGAGATCGGCGGCTCGATCGACTGGGAGGCGGGGGACCCGGCGCCGGAGACGCCGGCGCCCCAGCCGGTGGTGGTCGAGCCGGAGTAGGACTGTGCGCGAGCACAGCTCGTCGAGTCTGGGATCCTTCGCTTCGCTCAGGATCCCAAACTTCTTTCGGGAGTCGCGCTACTGGGCCAGCTTGTTCCGCTCCAGCATCCCCTCTTCCTTCATCACTTTCTCGATCGCGTCGATGTCCCACGGGGCCTCGATCGAGACGACCTCGGCGCCCTTCTCGTGGATGAAGACCACGTCCTCGAGGCGCACGTAGATCTTCTCGTCGGGAACCGTCAGCGCGGGCTCGACGGTGAAGACCATGCCTGGCCGGAGCGGACCCTCGTGCGACCCGACGTCGTGTGTCGCCATCCCGACCCAGTGGCCGAGATAGGGGTACTCGCTCGAGCCGCTCGCCTTGTACTTGGCGACGAAGTCCTCGGCGGCCTTGCGGTGCGAGGGCTTGGTGAACTTCGCGGCGGCGAGGATCGGGTCCATCGCCGCGCCGGCCTGCTCGATCACCTGGCTTCCGGTCCTGCCCGGCGCGATCGCCTTCAGGATCTCGCGGTAGCACGCGAGGTAGAACCCGTACAGCTCGCGCTGCCAGGTCGAAAACTTCCCGTTGACCGGCCACATGCGCGTCACGTCGCTCATGTAGTAGCCGTAGTCCGGCGCGTAGTCCATCAGGAGAAAGTCGCCGTCCTCCATCTTCCGCTTGCCGGCGTTGTAGTGGGGCCAGTACGCGTTGCGGCCGCTGCCGATCAGCGAGTAATACGCGTCGCCCTGGGCGCCGGCGCGGTAGAAAATGAACTTGCCGACGGCGTCGAGCTCCCGCTCGTACTGGCCCGGCCGCGTCGAGCGCATGCTCTCGAGAAGCGCCAGCCCCGACAGCCGCGTCGCCTTGCGGATCAGCGCGAGCTCGCGCGGGCTCTTGATCAGACGCAGCGCGTCGAGCGTCGGGGAGAGATCCTCGACTTCGAGCATCGGGAAGCGATCCTCCACCAGGCGGAGGAAGTTGCCCTCGCGGGAGGGGCGGCCGTCGAAGGGATCCGACGCGGTGTCCGCCGTGTACCGCATCGCCAGGTCCCGGCTCATCGAGACACCCTCGGCCGGCGACAGCGGCGTGTAGAGGACGCGCTGGCCTCTCCGGGCGAGCTTCTCGATATTCTCGGCGAGGAGGTCGGTGCCGGAGACTTCGTCCACGCCCGAGAGCTTCTTGACCTCTTCGGCGTCTTCGGCCGAAAGCATCCTGCCTTCGCCCTTCTCCCGGCCTTCGCTGCGGTGCGGCAGGAAGAGCGCGGCCTTCTTCTTCGCTCCGTCGAGGAGAAGGTAGGCGTGGGGCGACTCGACCCCGCAGAGGTAGTAGAACTCGTTGGACTGGCGAAAACGGGTGTAGCCGGGCGGGCTCGGCGCTCCCTGGAGGACCGCGAAGGCCTCCTTGCCGATCGCCTCGTAGACCTTCGCGCGCCGCGCCGCGAACTCCTCTGGCGGAAAGTCGGTGGTGAAGAGCGGAAAGCCCTCCTGGGCGATCGCGGCCGCCGCCGCGACACTGAGAGCCGCTGCCAGACACACGCGCCGGACGAGCATGAGATCTCCTTCTCGAAGTTGCGGGAATGCTATCGGATCGGGGTGTCGATCTTGTGGTCCTTGGTCTCACGGACGAAGAGACCGCCCACGACGAGGGTCATGAGGCAGATCGCAATCGGATAGGCGAGCCCGGTGTAGATCGCGTTGGCGCCGAAGGTTGCCGTCGCCCAGGCCGATGTCGTCAACGCCGTCGCGATCAGCGGCAGGAAGCCGCCGAACCAGCCGTTTCCGAGGTGGTAGGGCAGCGACATCGACGTGTAGCGGATCGAGGTCGGGAAGAGCTCGACGAGGAAGGCCGCGATCGGTCCATAGACCATGGTCACGTAGAGCATCTGGACGAACAGCACGACGACGAGGCCCGCCTGGTTCGCCGCGGGAAGAGCCGTCACGCTCGCCGCCATTCCCGGGTTGGCGAGAGCCTTCGTGGCCATGAACAGCGGAACGTACGTCAGCGCCGCGAGCAGGCAGCCCGCCAGGATGATGGGCTTCCGGCCGATCCGATCCGAAAGCCATCCGAAGACGATGAAGAAAGGCGTGCCGAGCGCCAGCGCCGCCGCGACGATCGGGTACGCCAGCCGCCAGTCGAGGTTCAACGGCTTCTGCAGGAAGGTCAGCGCGTAGAACTGTCCCGTGTACCAGACGACGCCCTGGCCGGCGGTCGCTCCGAAGAGCGCGATCAGAACGTACTTGAGGTTCTTCCGGTTCCCGAAGCTCTCCTTCAGCGGGTTCTTCGAGACCTGGCCGTCCGTCTTCAGACGCGCGAAGAGCGGAGACTCCCGCATCTTCAGGCGCATGTAGAGCGACACGGCCAGGAGAGCGAAGGACGCGAGAAACGGGACGCGCCAGCCGAAGGACTTGAACTTCTCGGGCCCGTACCCGGCGCGGCACGCCCCGATGACGGCGAGAGAGAGGAAGAAGCCGAGGGTGGCCGTCGTCTGGATGAAGCTCGTGTAGAAACCCCGCCGGCCGTCGGGCACGTGCTCGGCGACGTACGTGGCGGCGCCGCCGTACTCGCCGCCGAGCGCCAGGCCCTGCACGAGCCGCAGCGTCACGAGGAGCACGGGAGCCAGAAACCCGACCTGGGCGTACGTGGGCAGGAAGCCGATGCAGGCCGTCGAAAGACCCATCGTGACCATCGTGACGAGAAAGGTGTACTTGCGCCCGATCCGGTCCCCGATCCGGCCGAAGACGATGGCGCCGAGCGGCCGAACGCCGAACCCCGCGCCGAAGGTCGCGAGGCTCGCCAGAAGCGCCGCCCGCTCGTTGCCGGGCGGGAAGAAGAGCTCGCCGAAGAAAACCGCGAGCGACCCGTAGAGGTAGAAGTCGTACCACTCGAAGAGGGTGCCGAGGCTCGAGGCGACGATCACCCTCCAGAGGCCGCGCTCTTCTCCGCGGGGGCCCTTCACGACTGCTCTAATCCGGCCCCTGCCCCCGCTACCGGGCCTCCCGCAGCGCCTTCTCGGTCGCGGACAGGAGCGCCTTCGAGCCGACGGGCGCTCCCGTGGCCTCCTTCATCCAGATGTCAGGCGCGATGTTGCCTGTCTTCGCCATCCGCTCGAACTCGGCGCCGAGGTTTCCGGCCTTCTCGACCTGCTGCTCGATCTGGAACGCGATGAGGTGGCCGATCGGGTAGTCGGGCAGGTACAGGAACGAGTGGATCATGTGCGAGTAGATCCCGAGAGTCAGCACCACGTCCTTCTTCTTGAAGACCGGCGCGTAGTACTTGTTCCAGATGTCGCGGCAGATCTGCAGGGTCGCTTCCTTCAGCTGCGCCGGGGTGGCGTCCGGGTGGTCGTACATCCAGTGCCAGACGTCCATGTCCACGAGGGCGACGCCCGCGATCTCATAGGTCGCCCAGAAATCGTTGAGCGTCCGCAGGGCCCGGCTCTTCGCGTCGGGCTTGGCCAGGCCGAGCAGCTCGAGGTCGTGGGCCTGGAACACGAAGGCGAGCGCCTCCGTGAACGCGGTGTTCGGGACGCCCTGCAGGAGTGTCGAGTCGACGTCGTTCAACGAGAACGTCTGCTCGACGTTGTGGCCCATCTCGTGGACGGCGATGTTGAACCCCTTGTAGTTCATGCCGTCCTTCTCGACGCGCGTGCGCAGGTGCGCCTTGTCCGCGCGCCGGGCCGCGCCCGCGGCGTGGCCCGATCCACGGGCCGCGTCGACGACGATGTGGTCGGCGAGGTACTGCGCCTTCTCTTTCGTGAAGCCGAGCTGGACCAGGAGGTTGGGGATGTCGTCCTGATAGGCCTCGGCCGTCGGGTAGCGCTTGCGGACGATGGCGTCGAGCTCGTCCTCGGTGTATTTGCCGCGCTCGCGAAAACCGTTGTACCAGACGTCGAAGGGCTCCAGGGGCCGACCGAGGCGCTTCTCGATGACCGACGCGACCTGCGGGACCATCGGCGAGGAAACCACTTCCTCCAGCATGGCGCGCACCTGCGCCTCGGGGATCTGCCGGTTCTCGTTGAAGCGCCGGTCGATCAGCGTGGGCGCGGTCGGCGAGTACGGGTCGGCCTTGCGCGCGGCCTGAAACGTCTTCAGGAGCACGGCGTAGCGCGTATCGGGCTCGGGGGCGTTGGTCAGCTTCGCGTCGGCGTCGGCGGCCTTCTCGGCGTCCTGCGACGTCGTGCGCTTGACCTCGTTCGAGACGGGGTTCCAGTCGACGAGCGGGTTGTCGATCACGGCCTTCGGGATCGTCTGCGTCACGATGCGGTCCATGACCTGGGCGATCATCCGCTGCTTGGCCAGGCCGGTCTTGTTGTCGGAGTAGTCGGCCTTGATTTCGTCGCGCAAGTTCCAGTGCGAGAGCAGCCGCAGCTTCGGGGCGAAGAGCCGCTGTCCCTTCGCGTCGAGGAGATGGTGCATCCAGATGTTGTACTCGGCGATGTAGCGGTCGGCCTCCGCGGCGGCTTTGCTGATGGCCAGGTTCACGTCGGCGGGGACGCGCTTGGAGAAGCGCTCGGCCAGGCGGGCTTCCGCCCACTGGCGCCGCGACCAGGACACGCCCTCCTGCAGCCGTTGCGGGAGGGTCGTCAGCGGGAAGTTCAGGAGAACCGCGAAGGCCAGCCGGTTCTGAAAAAAGTCGTCGTTGACGTGCGCCGACGGGTCGTAGCCCGCGAGCGTCTCGTCGAAGGGGTAGATCTCGCCCAGATCGAGGTCCGCCTGCCGGCGAAAGTCGCGCGTGATCTCGTTCATGTGGCCGTCGAGCGACTCGAGCGCGAACTCCATGCGCGAGAAGAGCTGATTGCGAACGACCGAGTCGGCGGCGACGTGGGTGCGGACCACCTCGGCGAACGCCTCCGCGTCGCCGTCCCCGACGCGCCAGAACCGGCCGGCCTGATCGATGCCGCGGTGAATGCGACCCCGCTCGGACTCGCCGTAGCGGGCCGCCAGCTCGTTCTCGACCTTCGTCATCGTGTCTTTCATGGCTTCGGGCGGACCTCCCTCCGGCGCGAGGCCGGGCAGGCCGGCGAGCGCGGCGATCAGGACGAGCAGGGGGACTCTCGTCCGGGCGCGGGGTTGCTGCATGATTTCCTCCGGCTGAGGAGTCTACCGAAACCTTTCGACGGGAACTTCGAATAACTCAGGGCAGCGGACGTGTGTCCAAAGGAGCCTGCATGCGCCAGCGCCGGACCTTCCTGATGCTTTCCGGAGCCTTCTGCCTCTTCCTTTTTAAGACCGCGTGGGCGGCGGCCGGGGCCGGCTCCGAGCCCCCGAAGCTGCGCCTTCCGGGGACCGCCCGCCCGATCGGTTACGCCGTCGATCTCGCGATCGACCCGTCGAAGGAGACGTTCCGCGGCTCGGTCGACATCGCCATCCGCCTCGGAGAGGAGACGGACCTCCTGTGGCTGCACGGCGCCGATCTCACGATCGAGAAGGCGACGGCGTCGGCCGGCGGGCGCAGCGTCGGTGTGAAGGCCGTTCCCGCCGGCGGCGAGTTTCTCGGCTTCGCCTTCGAACGCCCCGTCGGACCGGGCGAGCTGGCGCTTCACGTCGAGTACACGGGCCGGCTCGGCGAGACCTCGACGCAGGGACTCTTCCGGCAGAAGGACGGCGGCGACTGGTACGTCTTCAGCCAGCTCGAGGCGACCGATGCGCGGCGCGCGTTCCCGTGCTTCGACGAGCCGTCCTACAAAGTGCCCTGGGAGCTGACCCTGCGGATTCCGAAGGGGACGAGCGCCGTCTCGAACACGCCGATCGCTTCGGAGAAACCCGCTCCCGACGGGACCCGCGTCGTGCGCTTCCGGAAGACGGACCCTCTGCCGGCGTACCTCGTCGCGCTCGCGGTGGGGCCGTTCGACTACGTCGACGCCGGAAAGGCCGGCGCGAAGAAGACCCCGATCCGCATCGTGACGCCGCGCGGCAAGGCGTCGCAGGCACGCTACGCGGCCGCCACGACCGGGGAGCTCCTCGAGAATCTGGAGGCGTACTTCGGCATCCCCTACCCCTACGAAAAACTCGATCAGCTCGCGATCCCGCAGACGGTGACCTTCCTGGCGATGGAGAACGCGGGGCTGATCACGTGGGGCGAGAGGGCCCTCCTCGCGCCGCCGGCCGAGGAGACCGTCGGCTTCCAGCGCCTGCAGGCTTCGGTTAACGCCCACGAGATCGCGCACCAGTGGTTCGGCGACCTCGTGACGCTCGCCTGGTGGGACGACGTGTGGTTGAACGAGTCTTTCGCGACCTGGATGGCCGACCGCACGATGATCGAATGGAAGCCGGAGTGGAACGAAGACGTCGCGCGGGTCGTCGCCAGCTCCAAGGTGATGGGCGAGGACAAGCTCGTCACCGCCCGCAAGATCCGCCAGGAGATCCGGTCGAACGACGACATCGCCAACGCCTTCGACGGCATCTCGTACCAGAAGGGCGCCGCGGTCCTGACGATGTTCGAGTCCTGGCTCGGCCCGGAGGAGTTTCGGACCGGTGTGCGCCAGTATCTGAAAGCGCACCGGAACGGAATCGCGACCTCGCGGGACTTCCTCGCCGCCGTGGAGTCCGCCAGCCGGCCCGGGGCGGCGGCGGCTTTCTCGACGTTTCT
>JBKJWL010000213.1:0-2844 GCA_046716885.1 Thermoanaerobaculia bacterium
CGCCTGGGAGAAGGCGCGGCAGTTCCAGTTCGACTTCGTCGTCGTGAAGGAAAGCAAAGAGGTCACCCGCTTCGCGCACGCGTGGGACCGCTACACGGGCGACTACCGGCTGACGGGGACCGACAAGACGGGCGCGCCCTACGCCGTCTACTTCAACGTGAACACGAAGGAGGGCAAGGTCTTCGTCAACAGCGTGCCGGCCGCGCCCGAAGAGAACGCGAAGCGTGTCGAGAGCGCCTACGGGCGTTACATCAACGATACGTACTGGCTGCTGGCGCCGTGGAAGATCTTCGATCCCGGCGTGCGCCTCGTCTACGACGGCGAGAAGCCGTGCCCGGGGGGCGGCGTCTGCGACGTGCTGAAGCTCTCCTTCGAAGACGTCGGCATGACGCCGAAAGACGTCTACTGGCTCTGGATCACGCGCGACGGCCGTCGCATGCTGCAGTGGCAGTACGTGCTCGGCGGCGCGGCCGAGCCCCCGACGACCGCGGCCTGGAAGGACTGGCGGAAGATGGGCGGCCTGATGCTGTCCCTCGACAAGCCGATGTCCGGCGAGCCCTTCGTGATCCGCTTCGACAAGGTCGCCGTGTCACCGAACC
This sequence comes from Thermoanaerobaculia bacterium, assembly GCA_046716885.1. Classification (GTDB taxonomy): domain Bacteria; phylum Acidobacteriota; class Thermoanaerobaculia; order UBA5066; family Gp7-AA6; genus DAHUXD01. Next base: position 600 of record JBKJWL010000213.1, read on the forward strand.
GCGACGATTCCTTGTTCATTCCACCGGCCGTACGCTGATTCGCGGCCACCTTCCGCGTGGTCTTCTTCTCGCCGCGGCGGCGGCGCTGTCGGCCTGCGCCTCCGCCCGGGTGCCCTACGCGCGCATGGAAGAGATCACGACGCGAGCGATGCCCGGGCCGGTCCGGGCCCTCGTCGTGCGGCCACCTTCCTACGATTCGTCGCCCGGACGCCGCTATCCGGTCCTCTATTTCCTCCACGACGGCTACGGCGACGGTCGGACGCTCGAGCGGCGGGGTGTCGCGAGAGAGACGCTCGCCCGCATGCGCGACGGGCGCCTGCCGGAGTTCCTGATCGTGGCCCCGGACGGATCCGGAAGCTGGTTCTCCGACTCGTACGACGGGCTGCGCCGGTACGAGGAGTTTCTGACGGGCGACCTGCTTGCATTCATCGAGTCGCGCTACCGAATCGTCCCCGGCCGGCGCGCGCGCGGAATCACGGGGATCTCCATGGGGGGATATGGGTCCGTCAAGACGGCGTTGAAGCACCCGGATCTCTTCGCGTCGGTCTCGTCGCTTTCGGGGGCGCTGATTCCCATGACGTGGCAGGATCTCCCGCGCTACACCTTCGTGGCGCGCTTCACGTTGAAACGCGTCTTCGGGCGGTCGGAGGATCGCAATGCGCTCGACGCCAACGACCCGTGGAACATTCTCCGGGGCGTGCGTTTCGACGAGCCGCCCTTCGAGGCGACTCTGCGCGGCGGCACGGATGACATCTACGGGCTCGACGGCGTCGCGGCGCAGTACGGCATGTTTCTGAACGAGCGCGGCGTGCCGACGATGGTTCTGCTCGAGCCGGGAGGGCACGATTGGGACTACTGGGGTCCCGCGCTGCTCGACATCTTCGCCTGGCACGGCGCAAGGTTTGAATATGATCCGTCGCAGGCTGTCAAAAGGGGTGTGGGATGGCAGTAGGCGTGGAAATGGACCCTGGTAGCAAAAACTCTCGGCCGCCGTTCGCGAAGCGAACGCCTGCAGCCGAAAGCCACCGGCTCGTCCTCTTCGACATCGACGGCACTCTGCTGTCGGCCGGAAAGGTCGCGCGCGAGTCGATCCTCCGGGCGCTCGAGACCGCTTACGGGTGGAAGGCCGGGCCGGAGCATGAAGACCGGGGCAGGTACGACTTCTCCGGCAAGACGGATCCCCAGATCGTTCGGGATCTCGTGCTCGACGCCGTGGGCCACGAGAGCTTCGAGACGGGCTTGCCCCGGGCGCTGCGGATGTACCTCGAGGAGCTCGAGCGCCAGCTCACGCCCGAGACGGTCGTGCCCAAGCCCGGGATCCCGGAGCTCCTCGTGCGCCTGTCGGCGGATCCGCGCGTCACCCTGGGGCTCCTGACCGGCAACCTCGAGCCCGGGGCGCGGTTGAAGCTGACGCCGCCCGGTTTCAACCCGTACTTTCCGTTCGGCGCCTTCGGGAGCGACTCCGCCGATCGCTACGAGCTCCCGGCGATCGCGGTGGAGCGCGCCTTCGCGCACTCGGGCCGGCGCTTCTCGGGCAAATCCGTGGTAATCGTCGGCGACTCGATCCACGACGTCGCGTGCGGGCGGTCGCTCGGCGTGCGCGCCGTGGCCGTCGCGACCGGGATCACGAGCCTCGAGCGGCTCGGAGCGGAGGAGCCCGACGCGCTCTTCGAGACCTTCGCCGAGACGGAGCGGGCCCTCGAGGCGATTCTCGGATGAGAGCGCGCCTGCTGCCTCTGGTGCTGCTCCTGGCCGGCTGCGCCGCGGCCCCGCCCCCCGCGTCCACCCCCGCGCCCAGCGGCGCGTCCCGCGCGCCATACGACAGTCCGCCTGCGGCCCCGGGCCCGATTACGATTACCCTCGACGTGCGCGCGGCGCGCGAGATCCTCGCGCTGCTCTCCCGGCCGAGCTTCTATGCGGAGGCCGCTAAATCACTCGCGGGCCTACCGGCCGTCGAGGCCGCGGTCCGCGAGTCGAACCGGCCGGCGGCAGTCTTCCAGGGGGATCTCGCCGCGGCCTTCGCCGAGCAGGCGCGTATCGCGGTCTTCGACTTCCGCGCCATCCGGGAGAACCGGGCGCGCTGGGCGGACCTGCTGGCGATGATCGCGGCCCGCGAGGCGGAGCTGACGAAGCTCGCCGGCGACCGCGCCCGCGCGCTCCTGCCGCCCGAGCCGTCGGTTTCGGTCACCGAGCCGATCTACCTCACGTTCGGGCTCCCCGGGCGCGCGGACCACGTCATCGTGCC